>CAZZAI010000078.1:0-1547 GCA_964652665.1 uncultured Candidatus Saccharibacteria bacterium | reverse complement strand
CTACTACTATGACCGTAAGCGGTGCGGGGACGCTGACGCTGAATGCGAAGAGTAGTAAGCTCTGGTTCCAAAATGCCACGAGTGCAGACTGTGGTAAGACCATGTATGACAACCGCGGCAATGATACTTATAAAAATATCGCCTATACTACAGCCAAGATAGGCTCACTCTGTTGGATGACGAGAAACCTGGATCTCCCTGGCGGCACTACACTTAGCCAATCTGACTCTAATCTAAATGGTACTACTACATCTTACACACTTCGTGCATCTAGTACTTCTGGGTTCACAACCGGTGACTATACTACTGGTTTCGTCTACAACTCCAGTTCTACTTATAATGACACATCTTGTGGTAGCGGTAATCCATGCTATTCCTACTACTCCTACGTAGCTGCCACAGCTGGCACTAATCCATCTAGTGGTGCAGCCTCTTCCGATATTTGTCCTTATGGCTGGAGACTCCCAACTCTAGCCGAATACAATACCTTAAAAGGCACTTATACCACTGGCGCTACTTTAACTGCTAGCCCGTTCTACGGTGTCTATTCCGGCTTCTACGTCAATGGCGGCTTCGGCGGTGGCGGGTCGAACGGCTTCTACTGGTCGTCTACTGCGTACGATAGCAACAACGCGTACGTCCTGGACTTCGTTAGTTCTGGCGCCTATACCAACGGCCGCTCTAAGAACCTGGGGCATGCAGTCCGCTGCGTGGCTAAGTCCTAGCCGTCCGCCCGCCAGAATATATCCCGAGACCAAGCATCTACTCCAATTCTGCGCCTTTGACGAACCCATATAATTTTTACAACATTTCCCCATCCGGAGACAACACTGTATTTGTCGCAGGATTGGGTGAAATGTTGTGAAAATTATCGTGGCGTGAGGAAACCAGCGCAGAATTGGAGTAGAGCTTGGTCGTTCGCTTCGTCGTCACCTGACGAATCTTGTAAAATTTACATTAGTCACGCAAGTCCACGGCGATGAGGGCGTGGAGAGATGGAGCGACTAAGGCCCAGCGCATAGCCATTATTCCGCCTTATCACGACACCTTCCCAAAACGTCGCTCTTATGTTATAATCATTATAGGAGAAAACAATGTTATCCATCAAACGAATCAAGACTACGGTTTCACGACTTTGTGAAAAGTATGGCGTGAAGAGCGCGTATCTTTTTGGGTCATATGCGAAAAAAACAGCCAACGAGGACTCAGATGTAGATTTAATCATCGATATAACCAATATACGGAAGTACAAAGATTACTATCATTTTTGTGAAGAACTTGAGAATGAATTCGGGAAAAAAGTTGACGTCACCTCCGAAGAGGGCATGAGGCCGGGCTTCTTTGACATTATAAAAAACGATCGGATTCTACTTTATGGCGGATAACGATGCTTTTGTCATTGATACCATATTATCTTATTGTGATGACGTGCCTGAGCTTGCTACCTATTGCCGTAGGATACTTAGCAAATAGATCGCTCCCCACATTTCCTCTGTCAATATCGCCTGAAAATGTCACCCCTTTTATCGCCTGAAAATGTCACCCTC
>CAZZAI010000077.1:0-1577 GCA_964652665.1 uncultured Candidatus Saccharibacteria bacterium | reverse complement strand
CCTCGTATTATTAAGTTAGTAGTAATTTGTGGACTTTATCAGTCCGTGCTACACTGTTTAGGATGCTGTGGATTGGTTTGAACCTCCTACCACTCAGATGGTTTGAGAAAGGCTCCAACCACAGCCCTTTACGGCCATTGTTAATTAGTTAGATACCACTTTAGATGGTTTATTTAGAACGAGGTTACAAGAGTAGAGGAACCTGTGGTCTTAAACAGCATCAAACAATATCAACTTTAACCATAAAGGATTAATTATGATCTACGTTGGGATAGACGTCGCCAAAGATAAGCATGATCTTGCAATACTTGGCTCAGATGGGGAGGTATTACTTTCTCGCTATACTTTTCCTAATAATAGAGATGGGTTTGAGGATATGATTAAACAAATCCAATCATTTTCATCAGACTTAACTCAAATAAAAGTAGGGCTTGAAGCAACCGGACATTACTGTCACAACTTGCTAGGTTTCCTTTTAAACAGAAGTCTTAAGACCTTTGTTTTGAATCCTTTGCATACTAACTTGTACCGTAAAAGCATGTCCCTCAGAAAGACCAAGACGGATAGAGTAGACGCTAGAACCATTGCAAATATGATAATGTCTGGGGCTGTATCAAAACCCTACACATATCAATCATACCACAATGAAGAGCTAAAATCTCTGACTCGGTATCGTTTCACGATTGTACAAGCCCGCGCTAAGCAGAAAGCATCCGTAGCGAGATTGATTAACATCCTCTTCCCAGAACTTGAGAAGATGGTAACGTCCTTACATATTCCATCTGTTTATGCATTGCTAAGCGAATTTCCCGGAGCTTCTCATATTGCTGAAGCGAACATCATTCGTCTTACTAACCTTCTCTCCAAAGCTTCTAAGGGGCGTTATGGGAGAGAGAAAGCCGAAGAGTTACGAAATGCTGCTAGGAGGTCCATTGGCTCTAGTAGCCCAGCGAAATCTCTTGAACTAAAGCATACTATCACGCTGATTCGTGAACTTAGTGCCGAGATTGATGAGATTGATGCATCCATTAAGAAGATGATGGATGATATTGATTCACCAATTCTATCTATCCCTGGCATCAGTTACAAAATGGGTGCAATGATTATTGCCGAAGTGGGAGATTTCTCTAACTTTGATTCTGCCGATAAACTTCTTGCCTACGCTGGTCTTTCGCCTTCTACTTATCAGTCTGGACAACTTACAAATGCCCGAGCGAAAATGGAAAAGCGTGGCTCAAAGTATTTAAGATATGCCCTCTATAATACCACCAAGTTTGTTTGTAACTGGGAGCCCAGTTTTGGCAGCTATCTTGCCAAGAAACGTGCCGAAGGCAAACATTATAATGTCGCCCTTTCCCATGCTTCTAAACGGCTCGTAAGGCTTATCTATGCAATGACAAAGTCCGGAGAACCTTATCGTCTAGCCAACTAAACAGTGCATTTTAAATGTGCTGGCGTGTCCCGGCTTTGACACAAATCATTCCAGCCGGTGCTTTTTGCTACATTTCTATCGCCTCCTTCGTGTTTGACCATTTTCTTGAATTTTCATATTGACAATTCATAGTTAGTCTTTCTCT
>CAZZAI010000076.1:0-1751 GCA_964652665.1 uncultured Candidatus Saccharibacteria bacterium | reverse complement strand
TGGTATTAGTGCTACTATTTGGGAGGTAGCTGACCGTTTAGTTTGTTTTTCGGTTGGTATCAGATAGAAAGCACTTGAGAGGCGCTTTTTGGCTAGGCGCCTCTCTTTTGTTTTAAAAAACCGAGCCAATGGCTCGGTTTAAGTGGTGGGTTTGTTAATCTTCATCGGTATATAGTTCGTGCTTTTTCTTGTAGCGTTCAACCAACGCGCTCGCGTGTACCGCGGTAGAAATCTTGAGTTGCTCTGCGTCAGTTTCCATATCACAAAGCTCTTTCATGACTTCAAATACATTCTGCTTGGTTGTTTTTATCCCTTGCGCAAGACAAAGCTCGGCGGCAACGTCGAAGAGAACTCCGGGGTGAACCGTCTTGATCAGATCCTCGCTCAGGAGATTCTCGTCTGACACCTCAGGTCGCTGATGTTTCCACTCCGTAGCTTCATCGGTGACTTTTTTTCTGTCCGGTAAAATATTGTATCCTGAACTGTGCCTGTCGAGAAATTCTTCCGTGTCGATCAACCTGTTTGTTAAGCCACACCGGACACATTCATATCTTGCCGGAATAGTTTCACAATCTGAAGAATGAAATGCACCGATGTACTCCGATTCGCGCACCTTAACAAATAAGTGCTTGCACGAGCGCCATTTTGCTACAATGGATTCAGTATCCTCGTCTGAACGATTACGCCCTCTGACAACACGCGCAAACTCGTCATTGTTTCGACTTTTCCGCAAGAAAAGATCGATTGTTCGCATACCATCACTCCCTTTCAATGTACTTACTCTTTGATTTAATAATCGCGAACCCACCTAGTAACAAATATAATTATACCATATTTTGCGCAAAAAATCAGCCCGATTGCTGCACGTAGCAGAACTACGCGGAGGACTGATTTTGTATTCTCATTATATCATAGATTTTAATTTAATGTAAAGTCGTCAAAAACCTCGGCGGGAACGACTCCAGACCGAGGCGCTGTATCTCTTTTTATCATAATTTCTGGCGAAATTAGCAGAATCTATTGTGTTTTTTTAAGTTGTGTGCTATAATATAATTACATTACCACGAGGACAACGTGAACGGAGAGATGCCTAAGCGAAATCCTCTTTTTTTATGGCATGATTACCGGCACATCTGCCGGGTAGACATTCGGGTTGAACCGCACATCTTTAATCCACTCGTTGTAGCTCATATTCGGAACGAAGTATTTGCCGCCAAGTTTATTCCGGGCGGCCCTCATCTTTGGTTCGTATTCTTTGCCAATGTATCCACGTACGGTTGAGCGGCAGAATGGGTGGAGCGGAGGGTAATTGTAGCCCTCTTGTCGCTCGCTCATCTTGTAAATCTGTCCGTCATGACTCCGGCACATATCTGAAGTCCGTCCGTCCAGCGTCGCTACGAAGACATACCTGTCTATCCCCATTTCTTGGTAAGCTATGAACTCTGTTTCGTTTTCGAAATGGTTAGTTTCCGTCCGGATTAGCCGTTCGGCGTAGAAGCTACCCACATTGAACCTTTGTCTTATTTCGTAGAGCGCCCTTTCTTCACTCATACCGGTCATTATGGCTTTGGTAAGCGTTTGTTGAAGTTGGCTCGCCAGTATATTTGAGTTTTTCCAGATCCGGTTGCTGTAATTGGCGCCTTGCCACGGTGTATTTAGCATCACTTCTATTCCGCGCGAGTTAAGTTGCTCAAATGCCGGTGTCGCGCCGATTCCTTTGGCCGTGTCGTAGATCGTCTTGCCGAACGCTC
>CAZZAI010000075.1:0-1812 GCA_964652665.1 uncultured Candidatus Saccharibacteria bacterium | reverse complement strand
CTCCTCTTTACAAAAAAGCAAAAGTGTGATATAATAGTATAGATGGGTCCGCCCATCGTATTTTAATAATTTGGGGGATAGAAAAATGAGAGATTTTTGGCAAGTATTCAAAGAGGTTTGGGGCAAACTCAATCCGCCCCAACGGATACTGGGCAGCATTATGATGTTCTTCTTTTTGGAAACACTTCTTCTGCCGTTTGTTTCGTTTGGAACACGCGGGCTAGACAAGGCTGATGCTCCGACCGTATCTGAAGAGACCGCAGCAAAACCACAGGAACCATTCCAGCTCGCGAACGAATCTTTTAAAGACGAAGTCCTTGTTTCGCTCTATCAGAGCGGTAAATGGGACGGTGAACCAGTAGAGAGTTATGACGGCACGCACCTTGCTACCATCAACTTCAAGGGTTTTCTGGTCATTGATGGTCAAGAAACCTCCGCCATTCCTGATCTTTCGCGCGATGTTAAACACTCAAGTTTTACGGCCATCTATCGTGATGCTGCTACGGGTACCTATGTATGTACCAATACTAGCTGGACCACGACTTCAGAAGATCAAGAGTTTACCTGTTGGAAAAAAGGTGAGAAAACCGCAACCGTCAAGACTCCGTATCTTGAAAAGGCCTACAACGTGGCGAGCGGGGCAGTTTACCTTGAGCATACTGTCTTGATGTCGTCCTATAGCGAGAAAATCATTATGCGGCTTGACCCGCGCAAGGAGCCTGGTAGCCAATTCGAGGTCTTAACTGATGACATCGGTGCATTATTGTTTAACAAAATCTCTAGTGTCAAAGCTAGATTTGTTAAAACAGAGTTTACCGATCCAAACAATCCTCTAGTTCCGTCATCTTATACTTTATACGAGGTTGGAGAAAACGGCGGACTAACCAAGGTTGCTCAATCTTCGCACTCTCTCCGCGTGCGAGCGCTCGAAGATTATCCGCCCGAAGGTGATTATGCTGAGTTTTGGTTGCTCCGTACCGCTTATCTTTCCGGTAAATGGAACGGCCAAATCGCCAAAATTCGTGAAATCGCCCGGCTGTCTGGTGTGAGTCTTACGAGAACGCCGACCGACCAAGTGAAGAACACTCGCGCTCCGAGTTTAAGTGAGATTGATTTTTCGAGTTTAGACCCAGAGGCCTTTGCGAGTGTTAACCGGTGGACTTCGCGAAGCATGGAAAACAATACGATCCTGGTCAATAATGTACCAAAGTATTATCTCCACGCCACCAAGCCATTTCAGGTTTCCGATATTTCTTATCGCAAAGTGAAAAACATTCACGATGGCTTTGTCGAGCTGACGCTTGGCAGTAGTAGAGACTATTTCAATTATAATGGAATAGGCATTTATACTAGTCCGAGTTGTTATTTTACCTATGGTGCCATGACTGAAGATCTACAAAAAGGCGAGCTAATTGACTTCTCGAATTCTATCGTTCCGCTTCCTTACTACTCGCTAGCTTATCACGAGCAGGATGTTACGGCGCCGCCAGATTTTCTTGCCGCGCTTGAGCTGATTGACGCAATCAACTACGACAATGGCATGCGTGCCGTCTGCATCGGCCAGTATAATACGACCGATATAGACGACCCAGAGGCAAATTTCACATTGTATTTGTCGCGCAAGAACGCTGCCTTTGACGAAGTTGCGACGAATGTCGTAAGCGCTCATTTCTTCTCGACTTATAGCTACGACTATATTAGTCGTGAAAATTGGAATGCGTCGCATTATGATCACGTCGGGATTTGGATTACGGGGCGTGAAAAAGAAGCCAAGATGGAGGACGTGTTTGCTTTTGCAAACACGCTAACGTT
>CAZZAI010000074.1:0-2072 GCA_964652665.1 uncultured Candidatus Saccharibacteria bacterium | reverse complement strand
AAATCGTGTGGGCGGGTGACCGTCTCGGAGGTTCGAATCCTCTCGCTTCCGCCATGCTCTTTCAGAGCATCTTAAAAAGCGAGATTCGTTGTATCAATCGAATCCTCTCTTACGCCATGCTCTTTCGGAGCATCTTAAAATAATTAGAAAGGATTATAAATGGGTGTATTTATGTCAATTGTTATTATTGCCGGTATTGTGTTTATCGGTCTTTTTATTTTTTCTATTGTTATGTTTTTTAGTCCAAAGATGCGTGGCAAGATGATGGGAAGGCAGATGAAAGCCACCGAGCACATGTTGGACGCTGTTGGAGATACGATGTCGAACATTGCTGCAAAAAATGCCAAAATTCAACGTGCCGCTATGGAAAAATCAAAAGATGATTTAACCGCTATAAATACCATGAAGGCTGAGACAGAGAAGGAAGCTATTAAAACTAAGGCTGGTGCCGTGCGTGAAGGCCTCTTGGGTGAAAAGCAGAAATAACATTTAAAGCCCCCGTAGGGGGCTTATTTTTATATTGAGTAGTTAAAGTAGCCGCGCATGGTGTTTTCGAGAATGCGGTAGCGGACTTCGGATTTAGCTTCGTAGCGGGGTTTATGGCCGGCTTTTTTATAAAACTTACGAGTGAGACGCTTAGCTTTTAAATTGATTTTTCTGATGTTGGTTTTCATATTTGCTCCTTTGTTATATTAATATGATAACAAAAGAAGCTTAAAGTAAAATTAAAAAAATAAGCCCTATGAAAAATCCCACCCCGAGAGGGGTGGGTGTACACAGATTATGCACATATTGGAACTTCGACTACACATAATGTACACATATCATTGACAAAACTACACATATTTGATATAATGTGTATATGGACACATACAAGACTCAAATATACCACTTACTCGCCGAGCATCCTGGAGTTTCGGCTGAGGAGATTAGCCGAATGGGAGAGGTGGGCGACAGGACATACGTTAGCAAAAACTTAGCGATGCTCGTGGCGGAAGGAAAAGTCCGTAAAGTGCAAGAGGGTAGACGAGTTAGATACTTCGCAATAGACGGAATAGTGGCGCTAGATGAGCATTTGAGCCTAATCGGACTCCATGAGGACGAGATTTGGCGCAAAGTGCGGGAGAACACGAATTTCTTAACTGGACTCTCGGAACATGCGGAGAATATCTTGTATTTTGCTTTTACCGAAATGTTAAACAATGCTATCGACCATTCACATTCGGGAATTGGATATGTGAAGATATGGCTCGAAGAGGGAAGGCTAAAGTTTATTGTGAGGGATAATGGCGTTGGCGTATTCAACAACGTGATGGCAAATAAGCATTTGCCGGACGAGCCGAGCGCGATACAGGAGCTCATCAAGGGCAAGCTCACGACGGCAGCGAGGAGACATTCGGGGGAGGGGATTTTTTGGACATCGAAGGTGGCGGATAGATTTGAGCTAAAAAGCTATGATTACACCTTGATTGTTGACAATACAATCAATGATTACACAATACGGAAGAACGAGACGTCGCTCGTTGGTACGGAGGTATATTTTGAGGTAGATAAGAACACGAATAAGTCGCTTCAAAAATTGTTCCGCGAGTATAGTTTTGATCATGACAAATTGACACTTGATACCACCGTGATACCGATAAATCTGTTCCAAGAGGGCGACATTTGGATTTCGCGGTCGCAAGCGAAGAAAGTGTTGGCGGGGCTCGAGAAGTATAAGAAAATCATCTTCAACTTTGCTGGGGTGGATGTGATAGGGCAAGCTTTTGCCGATGAAATATTCCGCGTGTTTAATATTGAGCACCCGGAGATAGAGCTTCTACCGATAAATATGAGCGAGTCGGTGAAATTGATGGCGGAGCGGGCAATAAATGACGAGACGGGGAGGGAATAGGGAAGAGTGCGGTGCGGAGGATTTTAAGATGCCCCGCTGGAACTGGTTGCGGTAGACCAAGGCTCTACTCCAATTCTACGCTGGTTTCCTCACGCCATCTATTACCCCGGCAATCCCACTACTCCATTTCTTCGCGGTGAGCGGCGCGCCGGGCAAATTTCTCAAAGCTCCGCCGGGA
>CAZZAI010000073.1:0-2367 GCA_964652665.1 uncultured Candidatus Saccharibacteria bacterium | reverse complement strand
TTAACATCCTTTCTTTATTATACAAAAGTGTGCAAGATGTTTGGGAGGTTGATTTTCTTTTATCATATTCGTTTTTCAACTCTCCTTAACTGTGGTATAATAATAGATATGAAATATAGAGCTGGAGAACGGCGAAAAGCCATCGAATACGAAAAATCCATCACCGAGTGGTGGAAGAAGAATAAAACTTTCGAGCAGTCAGTAGAGCAAAGGCCGCTTGATAAATCTTATGTTTTCTACGACGGCCCCCCGTTCATTACTGGTATGCCACATCATGGCACACTCCTAAGCTCCATTGTTAAAGACGCCGTCCCGCGCTATTGGACTATGAACGGCTACCGCGTCGAACGCCGCTGGGGTTGGGACTGCCATGGCCTTCCCGCCGAGAACTTCGTCGAAAAGCAGCTCGGTATCACCGACCGCCGCGAAATCGGCACCAAATGGACCCTCGAAGACTATATTATTAAGGCTCGCGAATCTATGGTCGCAAATTCCGAAACTTGGCGCTCCACCATCGACCGCGTCGGTCGCTGGGTCGATTTTGACAACTGCTACCGCACCATGAATAAAGACTTCATGGAGTCTGTCTGGTGGGCTTTCAAGGAACTCTATGAAGCCGGCAAAATCTACGAAGGTCGCAAGGTTCTCATGTACGACACCAAATTTGCAACTCCAGTGTCAAAGGCCGAAGTCACGATGGATAACGACGCCTACCAAACCGTCACCGACCCCAGTGCGTATGTCAAGTTCAAGCTAATAGGTGAGGGGCTTGACGGTATGTCTTCTAAGGACGCTCCGGAGGTTACGACCGAGGTAGCGAGGAGCGCGAGCCCCGTAACGACGGGCGCGAGCGACTCCGGTCCGAAGAAGACATCCGCAAGCCCCGTATATCTCCTAGCTTGGACAACCACACCCTGGACTCTGATGGCCAACCGCGCCCTCGCCGTCAGCAAAGACCTCGACTATGGTGTTTATGATGTGGATGGCGAAAAATATATCGTTGCCAAATCTAGAGCAGAGCACGTCTTTAAGGACGCGAACTATGAATTAATCAACCCGACGGGTGATGCGCATATTAAGGGCAAAGACCTCGCCGGCCTCGAATACGAATCTATCGACGGCACAATTTGCAAGGTCTTTACTGCCGATTTTGTCGGCGAGGAGGAGGGCACCGGCATCGTCCACATCGCCCCTGCTTATGGTGAGGACGACTATGAATTGTACAAGAAATATAGCACTGAGGGCGCGCAGGGAATACCTTCTGAGGACCATAAGCTTGGCCGAACGGCCTTGAGTGTGTCCGAAGAAGGTGCTCCCAAGCGCCCATCCGTCGAAGGTCACGATTCTATTGGTTTCATCGATGTTCTCGACGAAAACGGCTACTACATCGAAGAATACGCCGACAAACTCCACGCCCTCGGCGTGCGCGACACCGACGAACATGGCATCCAGATTTGGGCGGCAAACAAATTCATCGCCAAATGCCTTGAAGAAAAGGGAATTATTTATAAGATTGAGTACATCCAGCACGAGTACCCATTTAACCCTAGAAGCAAAGAGCGCATTATGTACCGCGCCTTCCCATCTTGGTTCTTCGACATCGAAGGCCAAAAGCCTCTCATGTTGGCCGAAAACGAAAACATCAACTGGTTCCCAGACTACCTAAAGCATGGTCGTTTTGCGAAGAATATCGAAGCTGCCCCAGATTGGAACCTTTCCCGCGACCGCTTCTGGGCCACCGCCATGCCAGTTTGGAAGTCCAAAGAGGGTACAGTCCTCGTCATCGGCTCTTATGAAGAACTTGAAAAGTACTCCGGCAAGAAGCTCGAAGATTATCACCGCCCCTGGGTCGATGAAATCGAGTTTGATGCCTATGTCGCAGACGGGCAAGTGAAGTCGAAAGATGTTTTTTCGAGACCGTCCGCGACTAACGAGGAGCGGGTGAGCGAAGTGCCCCCCGTAACGACGGGCGGGCACGAGCGCGTCGAGAAAAAAGCATCTTCGACTTCACTAGATGTTCACCTCGAGCACTTCACCCGCATCGAAAAGGTGCTCGACTGCTGGTTCGAATCTGGCTCCATGCCTTTCGCCCAACTCCACTATCCGTTCGAAAATAAGGAAAAGTTCGAAAACAACTACCCAGCCGACTTTATCGTGGAGTATGTCGGTCAAGTCCGCGCTTGGTTCTACTACGTTCACGCGGTCAATACTGCTCTTGCCGAGATTGGCGCGTTCGGTGAAAAAGCCAAGACCGGCGCCAAGAATGCATACAAAAATGTCATCACGACCGGCACCTTGGCCGGAAATGATGGCCGCAAGATGAGTAAATCCCTCGGCAACTACACCGACCCAAACATTCTCATGGAT
>CAZZAI010000072.1:0-2585 GCA_964652665.1 uncultured Candidatus Saccharibacteria bacterium | reverse complement strand
GACCGGTTCCACAAACCGCGGCCGGATCCTCGCAAGGTGTTTGTATTTAACCTTACTTTGAGATTTTTACAAGTCTTTTCCGGAGTTTTCTTTTCGGTCATAAATAACCTTAGAAATGCCGAAAATAGCGCCTAAAAAGAGCTCTAGAGCCGACAAGGTCGTAAGTATAGCTTCTGTAGGCAAATTCCAATGCCAGGCCTCTGCGAGTGTCGAAAAGAACACTCCAAGCGCCGGCATAAATACCGCAATGAGCCAACGTAGAGCTTCGTATACTTTATCTGGCAACATTATTTCACCCTCACTCTCTGACCAGGCCAAATCTTATTAGGATCAGGTATGCCCGACAAACGAGCGATTTCCTGATAAGTGGTGCCGTAACGTTGAGCAATAGCCCAGAGCGTATCACCTGGTTTCACGACATAATATTCAGCCGTATCTCGGCGAGCAGGGGCTAAGCGATCATTAATAATCTGCTGAACGGCATAGTAATTGTAACCGGCCGCCTCGAGACGATTCTTGCGTTCTTGACCATTACCACAAAGGCCACGAATAACTTCGGTAGCGAGATCCTCGTTCGATTTCTTTGCAGGAGATGGAGTAGGCGCAGGCGCTGGAGCTCCAGATGGATTAGCATATTTATCCCAAGCCTCACGAGTTCCCGAAAAAACATCTCTATCAAGTCTTCCGCCAGAGCTCGTATACTGCCAGAGCGCATAGAATTCCCATGGACGAATTGAAAAAGGAAAGTTAGGAATGTCCCAAGAATCACGATTATCTGGATAACCGGCAACCCAAAGACCGTAATCGGCGTTCGAAACTGGAGACCAATCAGCCATCCTAAGTACACTTGCGCTCATATAGATAAGTGGCTTAACACCGGTCTTTTCTTTAACGCGATCGAGGAATCTCTTGCACCAAGAGGCATGCTCGCCAAAACGAGGGTTTTGCAATCTCTCCCAGTCTAGGATAAGGATAGCCTCGCCAATGTATCCTTGAATATTCTTCAAGAAGAAGTCAGCTTCCGCAATAGGATCACCGCCAGAAGCGTAGTGATAAACGCCAAGTTTCAGACCTAATCGCTTGGCCGACTGATAATGCGTATCGCAACTAGGATCCACAAAGGTAGTACCCTGAGTAGCTTTACAAATTACAAATTCCGCACCGGTAGAAGCTATATTCAACCCTGCTTGCCAATGCGAAATATCAATACCTTTCAACATAATAATTCTCCTTTAATTAAGTAGGTCCGCGACAACATAACTAATGAGTGCGGTAATTATACAAGTTAGAGCCGTAGTGAGAAGTGTTCGCGCGAGCATACTCCTCTTAACCTCGGCTTTAAATTCATCAAGCTCCCTACGCGTGACGCGATCGTCCATCAAATCGTCGAACTTCTTATTAATAAGCGCGACCGTATCGATGATGGTATCCATCTTCGTTTCGAGCTTTGCGACTTTAATCTCTATATCTTCAGATGTCACATTTTGCTCCTTTATTAGCGTTGGGCCAATAAAAAACGGCCATATAAAGCCGCAATCTTGGAGCAATAAGAGCGTCTCTGAACTTACTGCTTATTCTTATTATATCATATTATTCATAGATTTTATGCGTCGTTTCAGGAACCGTACGATTAATAATGTAATTATCGTCTGAGATTTCTTCCTTTGACTTCGCCATGCACCAGTATTTACGATCGCCAATGTAACAGACGGTAAATGGATGTCCGAAATATAGTTCGACAACACCATTATCAAATATATAATTCATAAAAGAAATGGCCTGCTCGCGTAGTGGATTGCCAACACGAACAATAGCGTATTCATGTGGAGAAGTTTTTTCATAAGTTTTAGCACGAGTCCACTCTATACTATTAATAAATTGCTCTGCTTGTTTCTGGTTCATAGTAATATTATACTCCTTATGATATAATATATAGTAATTAATTGCGGCTCTATGCGAGCCTCTTTTTTATTACTTAATCAAGGAGACGGAATGAAGAATATTTCACTCCGGGAGCTGGAGGTATTGACGACGACGCGCGTCGTCTGCGACCGCTTTGCTACCCATAGAAAACAATACATAACTAAATATCGGTATCTAGAAGCTCTAGAACAAGCGATGTACGCGCTGGACGATATTCTAGTGGAACGGAAGCTCAACAAGGCTTTCTGGGCGCGAGTACGAGGCAAAAGATTATATCTCTTCTACTTGCCACTCAATCGTATCGCTATTGAAGCCGGAATCGTAACCGACGAAGCTGACAATGGTCTTCGCGAGAGATTCGAGATGCAATTCATAGGATATCGAGGAAAGTTTCCGCCAAAAACCATAGCCGACCTTATCGAGATTCTTGAAGAATCTAGTCGGAAATATAAAGAAAGGAGAAATTATGGTAGAAATCATCAATACAAAATCGGATAACGACGGCCGAGTGGTAGTCCACATTCACAAGAAGCCTTACGACGTGACAGACAAAGTAAAGGATAGCGAAGCGAACCTTAATATATATGGTAAAGAATATAAAGTCCGTATTCAGGACGGAAAGGATATCAATGGAGTATCGAAAGCTCGAAGATTTAAGAAAA
>CAZZAI010000071.1:0-2738 GCA_964652665.1 uncultured Candidatus Saccharibacteria bacterium | reverse complement strand
GACTACCTTGGTGACTTTGAAACGGTAGTAAGCCTAATAGACGCCTACAACTTGATCCAGAGTGACCGCGTAAACGACCGAGAGCAACTCGTGGATGCAATCCTTTGCTTCTACGGCATGAAGTTCACGCCGGAACAGATGGCCGAGCTTAAAGAACACCGAATGATTTCCAATATCCCAATGGATGGTAAAATCGAGTACTTAATTAAGACGCTCAACGAATCAGATACTGACATTCTCCGTAAAAACATTGAGAACGACATCCATAAGATTAGTATGACGCCGAACCTCGCCGATGAGAACTTCGCTAATAATTCCTCCGGCGTGGCGATCAGCTACAAATTGCTCGCGTTCGACCAAAACATTAAAAACAAAGAGCGCTACTTTGAGCGTGGGCTTATGGAACGCTTCCGCCTGTACAATAACTTCCTTAACACCAAGTCCAGTATGCCGATCGTGCCAACCGAAGAAGTGGATGCAATATTCAAGCGCAATCTACCACGAAATGATTACGAGACATCGCAGATGATTCTTAATCTACAAGGCATAGTTGACAAAGAACTCCTCGTGAGCCAATTATCGTTTGTGCGCGACTCCAAAGAGACCGTAGAACTTGCCGCCAAAGAAGACGAGACCACGCTCGAATCGGCCGCAGAATTCGCCAAGAATGAAATAAAGGACGCGAATAATGGTACAGACGAGGTCGAGTAAGTATTGGGATAAGCGTGCAATTGCGAGACTAACCGAGGCTGAGAAAAACTCAGAATGGCACTTCCGTGAGATTAAGATCCTCTACGAAGAAGCCGAAAAAGATACCGTCGCAAGCCTTAAAGCCATCTACGAGTCGTTCTATCGCGAAAACAAGTTTGATATGACGGCGCTCAATAAGATCGTGCCGACAGCCGAAGTTGAAAAGTTCTACGCCGATATGGAAGCCGCCGGACTATCCAAATACCTACCTAAACGCTTCACAGGACGAGTAAAGAGACTTGAGATGATCAACGCTCAATTATGGAGCCGAACGAAGCAACTAGCTATCCTAGAAAATGAGGTCCAGACCAAATCCCATATCGAAACCATCAACGGAGCGTTCGGTAAGACAATCTACGATACAGCCAAAGGAATTGGCGCTACGCCGGCATTTGAACAACTTAACTCGCGTGGAATTGAAGTGATGCTCAATACCCCATGGCAGGGCGCTAATTACAGCAACCGAATCTGGAAAAACTCGAATGTGCTAGCAAACCAACTTCAACAGACACTCACCAAGGCCATAATGACCGGCATGAGCGAAGAAAGAGCGCTTTACGAAATAAGGCAAAGATTCAATGTGGGGAGCTTCTACGCGGAACGGCTGATCCGGACAGAAACTAACCATTTCGAGAACGAAACCGAGTTCATCGCCTACCAAGAAATGGGGATAGACAAGTATGTCTTCGTAGCAACACTAGACGGTAGAACCTCGGATATGTGCCGAAGTCATGACGGTCAAATCTACAAGATGAGTGAGCGACAAGAGGGTTATAATTACCCTCCGCTCCATCCGTTCTGCCGTTCAACTGTGCGCGGATACATTGGTAAAGAATATGAACCAAAGATGAGAGCCGCCCGGAATAAACTAGGCGGCAAATACTTCGTGCCAAACATGAGCTACAACGAGTGGATCAAAGACGTGCGTTTTAATCCGAATATACATCCGGCCGACGTACCAACAATTATGCCATAAAGAAAATGTATGCTATAATTAAAACATAAAGTCAGCCCTCCGCGTAGTTCTGCTACGTGCAGCAATCGGGCTGATTTTTTGACGCAATAATATGCAAATATGTTATAATATTAGTATGCCATTGCGACAAGAATCCTATTTAAACGAAAAGGACGGAAAACGTTTTCTTGGCGATGCATTTACTTCTTCTGTAAAACAAGGTGAACTAGTGTTTAGCTCAAAAGGCGCCAACTTCTTCATGAATGAGTGTGAGCTTAAAGATAAAAAGACCGGAGTGTACTACGGTTTTATTTTTTCTCTATTCAAAGTCAATGAGGAGAAAAAACATCTTGAGCTGATGGATCTAGATATGACAATCAAGAACCTAAAAACCGACAATATTCATATTCTCGAGCGTCTCCCTGCCTCCGGCGAAGCAAATGAACACTATATGGCCGAAACTAAAGATGGTTCACATTTTATAATAGAAACAGTAAACCGTCGTGCCGTTTGGGATGACAACATAGAAGACAAAACGATGAACCCCAATCTGTCAGCGTTCGCTTTTAAGATTAGCGTACACGATAGTATTGATGAATACAACTCGAAACTAGATAATTTCCCAGTTGAGTCCAAGGTAGGCAAAGTGACCGGCTTCGCCGATACTTTTACAATGCCAGCGGATCAGGACACAAAAGCTCCATATACCTATTTCTTAGGCACAGTAGAGAAAGTTGTCGATATACATACGAGGTTCCGCCTCTCTGTTCTTGATTTTTCAATAATCTATGCAAATACTTTCTTTGGAATATTGCCAATCGTAGCAAGCAAAAAAGTATTCGACTTATCGAAACTAAAAAAAGGAAAGTTAGTCGAGGTGTGTGCGGATATTAAGGCAGATTTTGGATATTGCGCTACTCCGGAAGCTATTGTGAGCGAGAGAATAAAAGACGATAAAAAACGCATTTCGCATTCAGAATTATATAAACTCAGGAAATAATACAATGACAGAAGCCGAAGTTTTAAAATGGGC
>CAZZAI010000070.1:0-2898 GCA_964652665.1 uncultured Candidatus Saccharibacteria bacterium | reverse complement strand
TCGCTCCGGCGTTTTCACGCAGGAGGAAATCCATCACAATCTGGAAGACCGGTGCCACGCGTTGCCCTTTATCGATGACTCCATCAAACTGGACGGCATTCCGCCTTATGGCGAGAAGTTTGGCCCGGATCATCCCAAGTGGAATGAATGGTGCAAGGCCCAGAAGGAGTCGTACGAACGTCGCGGCGCGAAGTATGACAAAGCATGGGCATGATTGACAGGAGGGTTAAGGTATGACGATGTCTCTGTTTGAACTTGGCAGTCCAAGCAATGATTAAGGATGGGATATGCATGAAGATACCTATGCGCGTGTCTACTGAGTAATTCCGCCCATTTCGGGCAAAGCTAAAACCCGCTCTTCCGAGCGGGTTTTTGCGCAGCTTAGGGCGTTGTTGCATAATTAGACGACCAAAAAGAGTGGTGTTATGCACGATATTTGGTGGCAATCTGAAAAAAACACTTGACAAATCCATCATAGTACGATAAGATATGATACATGGGCAATGGCGGTACTGAAAGCCTTGCTCTGTGTTCTTCGCTCAAACCGCCAGCGGAAACATCGTACCTTTCAGTAGATGGGTGTCACAGATGCGAGACGGTATGTCGGTAGTCGGCGTCCTATTTGTGGAGATAGGAACAGACGAATGAATACTCGATCGTAAATCTAAACTGTGAAAATCTTACCCAGAAAGGAGCAGTGTAGGGAATTGAGAGATTGTTTTCTTTGCTTCGTGATGTTGTTTGGGAAGCTTAGCCAAGTGTGGCTAGGTATAGTTTGCCTAAACTTGACCACAAGTGTGGAAGCTTCAAGATCGTCGAAACGGCGCGAGCTTGCCAAAAAGACGCGTGCGTCGACACGATTATCTCAGCCCAGTCCTAAACGTAAGCGATGGCGGGAATGCCTACTTACGTAAACGGCTGGTGCGCGAGTGGGCATTCCTGCCTTGTGAGATAATTCTAACGCATAACAACACACACACGAAAAACTTTCTCATTGCCATTGGTTTCCCTCCTAACACAATTATTCCCGTAAGATCATGCTTTGATATCTCATCTACAATCGCCCGAACTTCATCGGGCAAGAGCCGGAACGGTCGCGACACGTTCCGAGAAACAAACCCCGAGCAGACGCTCGGGGTTATTTAATGCATTTTTTAACTAGTTCTTAACATCTAATATTTCATAATATTCAAGAGAAATCTTCTTTTTTTCTTAAATATGTGGTAAAATAATAGAAAATGTGTCTTGTTTTTGAGTGTGGAGCTCGAAGATAGAACGAAAAAGTAATAATAAATAAAGGAGCATATGGCGACTGAAATTAAGGACCTAGCTAAGCTACGCAATATTGGTATCATTGCGCATATTGACGCAGGCAAAACAACAACTTCCGAAGCGATTCTTTATCGTACAGGGCTAAAGCATAAAATCGACCTAGTGAAAGGCGACGGCGACGGCGCGACGACCGACTGGATGGAACAGGAGAAGGAACGTGGTATTACGATTACTTCCGCTGCGGTGACGACCTATTGGAAAGGCCACAAGATTAATATCATTGATACCCCGGGCCACATCGACTTTACCGCCGAGGTAGAGCGTTCGCTTCGCGTACTTGATGGTGCAGTGGTAGTATTTGATGGCAAAATGGGTGTCGAGGCGCAGTCCGAGACCGTGTGGCGCCAGGCTACTAAATATGGTATCCCTCGTATTTGTTTCGTAAACAAGATTAACCAAATTGGCGGTGATTTTTACAAATCGCTCGACTCTATTCATAAGCGTCTCTCGAAGAACGCCGTGGCGATTCATCTCCCGATTGGGTTCGAGAAGGACATTTGCGGCGTAGTAGATTTGATTGATATGAAAGCCTACACCTACAAAGATTACACCGACCACGAGCTCACCGTTGGCGAAATTCCGGCCGACATGATCGAGAAGGCAAAGAACGCCCGCTCGATGCTAATCGAGGAAGCAGTACAAGCCGACGAAGCGCTGATGGATAAGTATTTCACTCAGGGTGAGGAGGCGATCACCGAGATTGAGCTCAAAGCCGCTCTACGGAAGCGCGTACTCGATGGCGACTTCTTCCTAGTGACTGGCGGCGATGGCCGTGGCGTGATTGTCGAGAAAGTGCTCGACCTGATGACCGATTATCTGCCTAGCCCGCTCGACCGTGACCAAGGCCAGACTGTCGGTACCGATCCAAAGACCGGTGATCAGATTGTTCGCAAGGCCGATGATTCCGAGCCACTCACCGCACTCGCATTCAAGATTGCGACCGACCCATTCGTGGGCAAACTCATCTTCGTGCGCGTATATGCTGGTGTACTCAAGTCTGGTTCGTATATCTACAACGTATCGACCGGCAACAAGGAACGCGTCGGACGTGTAGTACGGATGTTCGCTGATAAGCGTGAAGAGATTTCGGAGATTTGCGCAGGCGATATCGCAGCTGTGATTGGTTTGAAGGAATGTACCACTGGTACAACTCTTTCCGACCCAGCGCATCCGATTTTGCTTGAGTCGATTGACTTCCCAGATCCACCGGTATCCATCGCCGTAGAGCCAAAGACTAAGGCCGACCAAGAGAAAATGGGCATTGGTCTCGCAAAGATGGCCGAGGAAGATCCAACTTTCCGCGTGCATACTGATGAGGAAACTGGACAGACCATCATTTCGGGTATGGGCGAGCTACACCTTGAGATTATTATTGATCGTCTCAAGCGCGAGCACAATGTGGAGGCCAATACTGGTGCGCCACAGGTAGCCTACCGCGAGACGATTCGTGGCACCGCTGAAGCTCAGGGTAAGCACATCAAGCAGTCTGGTGCTCGTGGTCCACACGTATCACGTGACTGATCATGTACAGATCACGTGAATAATCATGAAATGATCACGTGGCTA
>CAZZAI010000069.1:0-2939 GCA_964652665.1 uncultured Candidatus Saccharibacteria bacterium | reverse complement strand
ATCTGTCCGGAGTGATTTATGCTACAGTCTCGCCTAATCGCGAGAAGATGCTGCTCGCCTACGGCACTACGTCTTGGCGCCTTATTAGCCTAGAAAATGAGACGATTACGGCGAAGACTATTGATGTGTCGCGGCTATTTTCCACTGCAGATTCATCGGTCTTTACTGATACGATTATCTCGGCCGACTGGGACGGCAGTAGTGAACATATTCTTTTCGCAACGAAATCGGGCGATGCGACTAAATGGGTGTTGCTTGATACTAATACGGTAGCAAACAGCGTGAATCTTACTGATATCTTCTCGACTGGTTATACGAGAGTCGACATCCTTGATAATTCCGCCAATAATCTTCTGGCCGTTCAAGGACAGAGTCTTTATAGAATTGATGTTGGCGCGAAGCGCATCTCGGAGCCGCTTTTGCAAAATGTTATAGATTATGACCATCTTGGGAGCGAAATTGCCTATGTCATCTCAAAAACAGTCACCCCCGCGGAGCAAATTGCCGATCCGGCTACGAGTGGCGTAGCGGACGAATCGATTTCTCCAACTACGACTACCGCATATGAGATTGGTACACTTCGTATCGGTAGTGATGAGCCTAAGGTCTTATCGCTCTCGAGTAAACCTGCTCGGATACTGATTAGTCGTTTCTATGACGAAAAATATCTTACCGTCGTCTCTGAAAGTGACGTTACTGTTTATTATGAAAATGATTTTTCCGAAATGCTTTCTCGCCAGCTTTCGTTTGTTCCAAATGTAGTAAAAGTCGGCCATAATGGCGAATTTTGTACTTTTATCTCTGACGAAAAAATCGCCACACTTGACATGGAAGCACAAGACATCCGCGAGTGGAATCTAGATTCTGTCCACTTCGGTTGGCTTGATGATGATATGATTTATGCAGTAGCCGGTGGCGTGCTTAGTGTCTACGATTACGACGGGCTGAACCGTCGCACACTTGCGCAGAATGTTTCAGCGAAGTATCCTGCCACGATTGCGAGTAACAACAAATGGCTCTATTACGTGAGCGATAATACTTTAGTTCGCGAAATAGTTGCAGACTAACCTTGCTTCTATTGTCCAGTGAGGAAATTCCAGATTTGCTCGAAGAAAGATGGTTCGTTGGAGGGCAGCACTGTCGTCTCATCGATCACTGGTGTCGCCGTGCTAGCATTTTCCTCTGCTTGTTTATTTTCGTCGTATACTGGCGAAATCTGCTCGCCCGTCACAAGTAGACGGTATCTAGATGTCCCGAGCGGAGTGCAGGTCACAAGGGTGATTAGTGGCTTGTCGGTCTGTACGACTAACGCTTGGACATTAGTCGGCTCTACGACCTCTTTTTTAATCACGCGGTAAGTGTAGCGCACCGATTCGTAATTCACATAAATCAAGTCGCCATCCTCAAGCCGTTCTAGGCCGGAGAAAATATATTTATATGGGTTGGAACTATAGACGTCGCCCGCCGAATGTCCCGTGATGATGAAATTCCCAATCTGCCCAGGATATGCCGACGCACCAGCGATACGATAATGCGCTACTCCGTGGTTCATCGCTGCCATCACGTCAGAAAGTTGCAAATTAAAAGTAATCGGCACGTCGATATTTAGCTTTGGAATGATGAGTCGCGGGTCGCTCGAGACCGTCTGAGTGATAGTCGGATCTATCGCTTCTATCTCTGTAGCCGGCGCATTGCCAGGCGATACATAGGCCATAATTGGAGCGAAAATCAGCCGATTATACTGCATGAATAGTATTGCTCCCGCCACCGCGAGCCCTGCTATTATCGGGATAAACTTGCGGAATTTACGATTCTTCCGTGCCGAGTCGGTCGCTTTCTTGCGGATTGTCTGTCGGAGAACGCTGTCTTGCGCAGTGTCGCCCTGCTTTAGCTTGAGGCCATTCTCGCCAGAATTATTACTTCCCGATCCGGCCAAGGCATATATTATCTCTTCTTCATCGGCCTGCTCGCGTGCTTCCTTGAGGCGCTCTTTGGCGATATATTGACGCGCGGCATTTGAATAGTATTCACTGTAATATTTCTGATAGTAATCTTGCCACGCGGTATGGTATTTCTTCCAAGACTCGGAATTGATTTTTGGCTCTATTGCCGTATCTTTGAGATGACCCATTGTCTCGGCTTGTCCTGAGCCGGATTTTTGCGACTGCCGAGCAATCGCCGCTAGTACCTTCTTTCTAGCGATCTCTGCCGCGGCCTGCCTCGCGAGGTCGCTCGTTTTCTGCCCACCAGTATTCGGATCCATATAATTATATTATAGCACAAAATGATAAAATATGATATAATTATCTTATTCACGATGATCACTGCTCTAATATTTAGGACCAAGTGGTGACATGAGTGTATATTGTATGTATATGGGCGAATGGCGGAACTGGTAGACGCGCTAGACTCAAAATCTTGTGGTAGTAATATCGTGAGGGTTCAAGTCCCTCTTCGCCCACCAAATCTAAGGCCGAGTAGGCCTTTTTTAGTCGGATTTCTCGCCAGTGTTGTAATTTTTACAACACATTTTTACGCGAAGATGTCGCTAGCTTACGGGTGTTGTAAATTTTACAAAACATTTTTGCTCAAAATGTCTTTACAACTAACGTTTTTTGCGATACAATTAGAATGCAACATCAATGTTTCGTCGATAAGACGCAAATATTACAATTTGTCAGCCAGATTAAACATAAAATAGGCATCATTAGGGAACCTATCTGTGTTTAATCGGGCTAGTCTTGATGAAACATTGATGTTGCACCCTAGTGGTGCCTATTTTGTCATAGATATTCCACTTGTAAAAATGTACGTCAGATTAATCGCGTAGCGACCTAGCCGGTGAGCGTTAGGTCGCGAAGATATCACGTATTCTACAAGCATTATCTCATCAATCAGGCCCCAAACAAAAATAATAAAGTGAGGCAAGGATGAACAAA
>CAZZAI010000068.1:0-3026 GCA_964652665.1 uncultured Candidatus Saccharibacteria bacterium | reverse complement strand
AGCGTGGGACTCATAAGCCCAAGGTCACTGGTTCGATCCCAGTCGGTACTACCAAGCCTTATGACGCTGTTAAGAAATAATTTAGCCCGAAACAGATTTTCGTCTTAGGGCTATTTTTATGCTATAATTATTATTATGAAATCAAAAACTCGCACTTCTGCGAAATTTACTCCACTCGAGCTTGTCATCGTTTTGGTTTTTATCGCACTCGTTGCTACTTTCTTCTTGATTCAGAAATCCGACCTCGACGCTTTCTCTCGCGACAATACCCGAAAGACCGCTATCAACGCTTTTTATTATGCCCTCACAGAAGATTATTATCCTTCTCACAATTATTATCCCGAGACTATCACCAAGGATATTCTTCCCACCGTCTCTCCCGACCTCTGGACCGACCCATCCGGCCTGGAGCTAGGCACCCCAGGATGTTCTTATATCTACATCCCCGCAGGCTGTACCGATGGTCGCTGTACTGAGTTTATCTTAAAAGCGACTCTAGAAAAAGAGCCCGCATACGTCAAGCCATCCACCAACAATGACCTTTAGTCCCCACCAAAACAGTATCAATATCCCCACTACTTTTCCTCTTGTCTAGGCATCTTTTTCTTTGCGTCGGTAATTAACCTGGAGACCGCCTTTACTTCATCTGGCGATACGTCCGAATACTCAAAAGTATAAGTCGTCTCATCTCCGACTGTCGACAACCGGAATGTACCGTATTTAAATAATTTCTGCAACAGCCCATTCTGATGAAAGCTCGCATCTTCTACGCTCGCGAGATCAATCATATTGACCGAAGTCACTACCGGCGATTTCATAACCATCTGAATCACGTGTTTATTTGTTATGTATAGTTTATTGCCACGATAGACAATCAAAGCGACTAGCCCTATTAGTATCGCCGCCGCCACCAAACAACCTAGAATAATAAACAGAAAATTCTTCCCCATGTTATCAACTCGCGACTGCGCCATCAGTATTACCAAAAAACCAATCAGAATTAACCCGAGTCCTAGCGCCACCCCACCAAAAATCATCGCAAGACACGCCTTTGCCCGCGAAAAGGCAAACTCCACATAT
This sequence comes from uncultured Candidatus Saccharibacteria bacterium, assembly GCA_964652665.1. GTDB lineage: Bacteria > Patescibacteriota > Saccharimonadia > Saccharimonadales > Saccharimonadaceae > Nanosyncoccus. The sequence continues at coordinate 1,946 of CAZZAI010000068.1, read as the reverse complement.
TCGTCATTGTCTAATTTAAGATGCGGGAAATCTTTCTTACTCCTCGCATTTTTAATTTTCGCCATATTTTCATCCATTCCAGGGCTCCTTTCTTTAATTATATCACATTTTTTCATTTTTGTAAATGCTTACGCCCTTTTTCCGTCACCACTCGCCCCTTTGGTGTCCGCGCAAGTAGTCCTAGTTGCAAAAGATACGGCTCGTAAAAATCCTCAATTGTCGTCGCCTCATCCCCCGTCAGCGCCGCAATCGTAGTGAGCCCCACCGGCCTATCTCCATAGTTTTCCCACATCAGCCTGAGCATATTCCGATCCGCCGGATCTAGTCCTAGCTCATCTATTTCCATCATCGAGAGCGCCGCCTTCGCCGTCGGTACGTCAACCACGCCATTGCCATTCACGTCCGCATAATCTCGTACCCTCTTAAATAACCGGTTCGCAATCCTCGGAGTAAGTCGCGCCCGGCTAGCCAGTAGTTCACAAGCTTCCTTCTCTATTGTCGTCCCAAGTATCCCAGCCGTCCGCGTAATAATCTGTTCTATCTCTGGCTCTTTATAATACTCTAGCCTATGAATTATCCCAAATCTATCTCGAAGCGGCCCCGCCAGCGACCCCGTCCGCGTCGTCGCCCCAATGACTGTAAAATGTGGCAAATCCAGCCGCACGCTCCGCGCCGCCGGCCCCTTGCCAATTACGATATCGAGCTTATAATCCTCCATCGCCGAGTACAGTACTTCTTCTACCGCCCGTCGGAGCCTATGTATCTCGTCGATAAACAGCACGTCCCCGTCCTTCAGATTCGTCAAAATCGACGCAAGATCTCCTGCTCGCTCTATCGCCGGCCCACTCGTCACCCTGAGCGACGCTCCCAGCTCATGCGCAATCACCCCCGCCATCGTCGTCTTTCCTAATCCAGGCGGGCCATATAATAATACGTGATCAAGCGTCGTTCCATCCGCGCGTTTCTTCACCGCATCAATCGCAAGTTTCATATTATTTTTCAGATGTTCCTGCCCAATATACTCACCAAATGTCGTCGGACGAAGCGTCACTTCCATTCTTTCTTCTTCAACCGCGTCTGCACCAACGTTTGTTAGTGTCGGCTCTACTAGTCTCTCAATCGCCATCTGTCACCTCCAGTCTTTTCATACTACCATTATACCAAATCTTCATGAGTTTTCCCTCAATTCTTCAACATTTTTTACCCCACCCCTGTTCTAGCACTCTTGCATTTTGAGTGCTAGTGTGCTACAATAGAGATAATTAGCACTCACCTAGTGCGAGTGCCAACAGCAACATTAATTAATAATATTAATCGGTTTTAAGATAGTGTTTTGAGGGATCTGTCGGAGTTACGACGAGACAGAAGTGGCGCCGCCCCCAGTAACGACGGGCGGCGGCGACCACGTGCCCGAAAAGCACTATCTAAAACCGGGGAAGAAACATTATACTATGTCTAAAATTATAGGAATTGACCTCGGTACCACTAACAGCGCCTTCGCTTACATGGTTGCCGGCAAACCTGAAATCATCACTAACGCCGAAGGCGACCGCACCACGCCATCTGTCGTAGCTGTCACCAAGAAAGGCGAGCGCCTTGTCGGCAAAGTCGCACAGCGTCAGCGTGTAACTAACCCTAAGAACACCATTTATGGCATCAAGCGCCTCATCGGCCGCAAATTTGACGACCCCGAAGTCCAGCGCGACCTCAAGATTAGTCCTTACAAGATCGTCAAGAAGGGTAATGGCGTCGCCGTCGAGATGGATGGCAAGGAATACACCCCTGAAGAGATCAGCGCCATGATTCTCTCCAAAATCAAGGCCGACGCTGAAGCCTTCCTCGGCGAAAAAGTCACCGAAGCCATCATCACCGTCCCGGCCTACTTTGACGATTCTCAGCGTCAGGCCACCAAGGACGCCGGCAAGATCGCGGGCTTATACACTCTT
>CAZZAI010000067.1:0-3060 GCA_964652665.1 uncultured Candidatus Saccharibacteria bacterium | reverse complement strand
GGATGGTGGAGAATCTAAACCTTGCTGGCGGGACAACCATTACTAGTGCGGATTCGGATGTGACGAGCGACTTCACCTTACCAGAGTCTAGTGAGACTGGGTTTGATGACAATACTAAAGTGGATGGGTTCGTATATAATACTGGTAAGAGAACGAGCGATTGTACCAATGGATGTTACTCGTATTATTCTTATAACGCTGCGACGGCCGGAACGGGAGTAAGTCTTACTGATGACGGCGTGAACGCGTCTGGCTCTATTTGCCCGAAAGGTTGGAGACTGCCAACATCTACTACGAGCAACGCGAACGCGCAAGTTGACGGCAACTGGAAGACTGGTGATTTCTATACACTTGCGATTGCTTATGGTGTTAATTTGGAGTCTCAGCCAAGCGAGAATCCTTCAACCTTCTATAATAACGCAGGCCCAGGCACTACACCAGGATTTTTGGCTGTCGGCAATTACCACAATTCGGGTTTCAGCGGTGGAAATTCGTACAGCCGTTATTTATCCTCTACGTCTAATTCCAGTACTGGCGTCTATAATCTATATTTTAATTCGTCGAGCATGAGCTCCGCAATTAGTGGCACTCGTAAGGCTGGGTATGCGGTGAGGTGTATCTTCGATCACGAGGATGTGACGGATATTAGTACGATGCAGGAAATGACGCCGACTATCGCTGCCTACACTCCACAGGGTACGACCGCAACACTCACCGACTTGCGTGGTGGTGTAACCAAGTCCTATACTGTCGCGAAACTCGCCGACAACAAAGTCTGGATGACCAGTAATCTTGATCTTCCAGGTGGCACCGTACTCAATGCTTCCGACTCTGATGTCCCGAGCGATGGCTACTTCACCGTCCCAACTTCAACTAAGACTGGCTTCTCGGATAGCTCTACTGCCTATGCCTTCAACTCGAACAGTGCTAACTGTTCTTCAGCTGACGGCTGTTATTCCTACTATTCATGGCTTACCGCTACAGCTGGTGGCAAAGACACTAGTGGCACGGCGGTGACCGGGGATGGCTACAATGCTTCCTACTCCATCTGCCCGAAAGGCTGGAGACTACCAACTGCCACGACTGAGGGTGTATCCCGTGATAGTGGTGGATACACTGGCGGTGATTTCTATAATCTAGCGATACAGTATGGGATGGCTACCGGAAATTATTATGAGGAACCTGATAACTCCCCGACCTTTGCTAGTTTAGCTGGCCCAGACACGACGCCAGGCTTCCTGCTCGCCGGCTACTACTTCAATTCGACGTTCAACGATGGTGGTTCAGGTGGCTACTATTGGTCCTCTACTTCTAGCTCCGGTACTCTCGCCTACAACTTGTTCTTCAGTTCGTCGTACGTGTATTCCGCGGACCGCAGCTACACTCGCAGGAACGGATTCTCAGTGCGCTGCCTCGCCAATTCCTAACTAACTTTTCGTGCGCAATCTCATTGCTCCATTTCCGAGCATTGAGCAAGCCCGAGTGAATTTTGAAAAGCTCCCCGAGACGAGTACCGGATAGTCCCGGGCGCAGTCCCGGCGGAGCTTTGAGAAATTTGCCCGGCGCGCAGCTCACCGCGAAGAAATGGAGCAGTGAGATTGCGCGAGCAGTAGATAAAAAGTTGTGAAAATTATCGTGGCGTGAGGAAACCAGCGTAGAATTGGAGTAGAGCTTGGTCTTGCCGCGTCATCGTCGTCACCTGACGAATCTTGTAAAATTTACACTAGTCACGCAAGTCCACGGCGATGAGGGTGTGGAGAGATGGAGTGACTAAGACCAGCGCGGAATTGGAGCAGAGCTTGGTCTTTCCGTAAAACGCTTATGTCACGATTTTTAATAATAGGGGGTTGATTCTTACCGCGAGATATGCTACCTTTATCATGTGGGACTGCAGTTTTACAAGTGAACGCGGAGGGAAAGGAGGTTGTTCGTGAAGAAGAAAGATGTAGATATCATCATTCTCTTTGGTCTTATCAAGATCAAAAAAGTTCTTCGGAAAACTCCGAAGAACTAACACAACCTAACACTAATTCTACCACGTCATAAGCAAAAATACAAGACCCAATCGGGTCTTCGCGCCCGTCTGGGGTAGCAGTCCCACTAAAATAGCCCCGATTCCTCGGGGCTATTTTAAAGTTCGTGAAGGCGAGTAGATTTGTCAGGTGGTTTTTGTAACGTGAGATTCATCAAACGACGTCACTTTGACGAATTCACGATATGCCGCCTCGACCTCTGGTATGTCAATTGTGAGTTTCGCATTTGACCCCGCGTGTCTCAGCATCGCAATCGCTGTCGCGAGCATTCTAATGCGCTTAAGCCAGAGATTCTCACAAGACGTGAGAGTGACGAGCTAATCGAAAATCGCATCTGAGCCAGCGTCCGATGGAGTCTCTTCGAGCGATTAAGCAACAGCCTACAAACTATAACGTTCTCTTTCTAAAAATATTTTATACGAATTCTTTTTAAATTTCAATGGGAGTATAGTAAATTTTATTGTTTTTTAGTATAATAATTTCAATAAAAACTTGGAGATGTTAAGATGACACAAGATGTATATGACGAATTAATAAATAAGGATATAGTTAATAACGTCGATAGAAAATTTAATATTGAAGTAAAAAATGACTTAGTTTATAATCAAAAAAATAGTTTTCTTTGTTGGGCTTTTGCGGGGATTAATATGTTAAGAAATGAATTATCAAATATGCTTCCAAAAGAAAAATTAAATTTTTCGGTAAATTATATATCATTCTTTGATAGATACGAAAAAATGAATTTATTGTATGATAGGATTATATCAGAAGATTTTGAATATAGCCAAATAAAGTACTTATTATTTGATTATATAAATACTTATGGAGATTTTTCATCATTTAAGTATCTTATAAAAAAATACGGAATAGCTCTAGAGCATCAAATGCCTATAGTAGAAAATAATTATATTCCAAATGATATAAATGAATTATTTAAAGAAAAGATTATTAATGATATAGAAATATTATTTAATAATAAAAATGATTTAAAAAAATTGAAAGAATTAAAAGATAATATGATAAATGA
>CAZZAI010000066.1:0-3607 GCA_964652665.1 uncultured Candidatus Saccharibacteria bacterium | reverse complement strand
GGGGTGACATTTTAATACGACAATCTACTATGACATTATCACACGATAACAACAAATGTCAAGCGAAAGCTTGACATTTTCCATATTCTGTAGTATAATAAAAGATGAGGGGGATTTTTTATCCCCAGTATATTACGAGAGGAGTGAGAAAATGTCATTTAAGAGGATGTCCAACCCAGAGCTTCGCGAATTCATCGAGAAGCACCCAGGTTACATCGAGGGGTGTATCACCAGCATCTCCAGTCATCCGATTCGTAGCGAGCTCGAAAGCAAATATCGTGCTTGTATGCGCTACGATCGGCGCATCGCCATCGAGCAAGCTAAGGCCTCCCACGTGGCCGCCCTCTAACTACTCCCCATCAAAATACCCCAGCAATCGCTGGGGTATTTCTCTTATAGCGCCTAACGCTTGCTAAACTGTTCACGCTTACGAGCAGAGCGCAAACCGTATTTCTTGCGCTCCTTCTCGCGAGGATCGCGAGAGGTAAGACCAGCTTTCTTGAGCATTGGGCGAAGATCTGGAGCTTCTAGCACCAAGGCCTTCGAGATCGCGAGTTTAATCGCATCTACTTGCCCAGCGAGACCACCACCTTTGACTAGAATAGTGATATCATACTCCTTTTGCTTGCTAGCGATAGCGAGTGGATCGGTTACTTCGGCAAGATAGGTCTTGTTACCAGAAAGGTATTCAAGAGCAGGCTTGCCATTAATCGTAATTTCACCCTTACCAGCATAAAGTCTAGCTGTAGCGGTTGCCGACTTGCGACGACCGAGCCCATAGGTATATTTCTTCGTATCAGCCATTACTTAATCTCCTTTGGATTTTGTGCTGTATGAGTGTGCTCAGCGCCATCGAATACACGAAGACGTGCGAGCCTATCAGCAGCTAATTTATTCTTTGGGAGCATCCCCTTCACAGCTTCGCGAATCGCAACTGCAGGATTCTTCTCAATCACCTCTTCGAGTTTGAGCTCAGTGAGGCCACCAGGAAATCCACTATGGCGATAGTATTTCTTATCAACCATCTTGTTGCCAGTCACTACGATATTCTTCGCATTGGTAACGATGACATAGTCACCATTGTCGATATGTGGAGTATAAGTTACCTTACTCTTCCCCATCAACTTGTCTGCAATAACCACAGCGAGTTTGCCAAGAGGCTGCGAGCCAGCGTCGATCACCCACCATTCGCGGCTAATTTCAGAAGATTTCTGAGAATAAGTTTTCATTACTTAGCCTCCTTTTCTGTCTTTTTAGCGCTTGCCTTCTTTGCCGGTTCTTTAGTCTCTTTTGCAGATTCAAAATCAATCTCATCTACAAAAGAAATTGTTCCCATCTCAGAATTGTCACCACGCCTATATCCAGCGTGCTCAATCCTAAAATATCCAGAATCACGCTTAATCTGAGGCGCAATCACATCGACCAGTAAATCACCGCACTCAATATCATTAAGGCGAGCAATTACTAGTCTGCGAGAAGCGAGGTCACCCTTCTTAGCGAGAGTAATCAACTTCTCAGTGTCGCGGCGAATTTCCTTCGCACGAGCAAGCGTCGTTGTTATTGTTTGGTATTTGATCAGAGAACACATCAGCCCTCGCCGGAGTGCCAACCTCTGATCGGTTTCTCGGCCGAACTTTCGACCTTTATATCCATGACGATGCATATTAAATGTTTAACTCCGTTAATTTTTCTTTAACTTCGTCTAATGCTTTCTGACCAAATCCTTTAAGATCCTTGAGGTCGCTCTCGGACAGAGTCACGAGGTCGCGAATCGTCTTAATATCATTGTTTAAGAGTGCATTAGCGGTCCGAGCAGAAAGATCAAGCTCTTCAATTGGTAGAAGAAGACCAGCATCCTCCTCCTCTTTATTGCTACCTGGCGCAGGGGTCGATTCAAGACGAGTCGAACCAGCGAGTGCCGTATATTGATTAATCAAGATTGCAGCTGCTTCCTCGAAAGCCTCACGTGGTGTAATCGTACCATCAGTGTCCACCGTCAGAGTAAGCTGTTGTAAATTAGTATCCTGACCAACACGAGTATTCTCCACCTTATAACGAACGCGAAGCACCGGTGTAAACACCGCGTCAATCGCAATCATATTAGAATGGAGTCGCTCTTCACTAGAGCGCTCAATCGTAAGATACCCACGTCCAGACTCTACCACAAAATGCATCTTGAGTACAAACTCAGGATCATCAATGTGACAAATTACCTGATTTGGATTAGCAACCTCGACATCAGAGGTGAGTTTAATATCACCCGCAACGACACGCTTTTCACCATCTTTTTCAGATGACTGATCAGCGCCTTTAATCTCAAGATCTAGCTCCACCGGTGCATCCGTATGCATCTTGAAACGAATATTCTTAAGATTGAGCATGATATCCACTACGTCTTCACGAATCCCAGGAATAGCGGCAAATTCATGGCTTGACCCTTCAATAGAAAAAGCCGTAATCGCAGCACCCTTAATGCTAGAAAGCAGCACTCTGCGAAGTGAATTACCAAGAGTATTCCCATACCCATAATAAAGTGGGCGGATCACAAACTCAGCACTATTTTCGCCTACTTCATTTACTTCAGCGAGAATTGCTTCGTGAATATTTTTTGTTGTCATATTTTGCCCTCCTTAGCGTGAGTAATACTCAACGATTAATTGTTCATTGATTCCGGCCTCCGCTTCATCGCGCTTTGGAGTACCAGAAATTTCAATTTTCATCTTCTTTCCATCAGCTTTCATCCAAGAAAGTGGAGTAGCCGCAGCGGCACCCATCACATTCTCGAGATTCTTGAAGTATTCCGATTTCTGAGAAATAGGGCGGACTTCAAGAACATCACCGGGGTTCAAGCGAATTGATGGAATATCAATCCTACGGCCATTTAGTAGGAAATGTCCATGCGAGACTAATTGTCTTGCTTGACGACGAGTCATCGCAAAGCCAGCTCTATAGACTGCATTATCAGCACGTCTCTCGAGGAACTCAAGAAGTTTCTCGCCAGTCAGACCTTCAGCTTTCTGAGCTTCTTTCATGAGCTTAGCGAACTGTTTCTCGAGCAATCCGTAAGTACGGCGTACTTTTTGCTTCTCGCGAAGCTGAGTAAGATAAAGGCTTCCACCTCTTACGCGCTTGTCACCATGCTCACCAGGGATTCCGGACTTTTTCGCCATTACCTTGTGGGCTTTTGGAGCTAGTGCTACACCCTCGCGACGACTTTGTTTTACAATTGGAGATTTATCGCGTGCCATTACGGTTTCCTTTCTCCCTTAGGGCGCACACCACCGTGCGCAATCGGGGTTACATCAGTGATAGAATCAATTTTAATACCAACCGTCGAGATAGCGCGGATAGCTGCATCGCGACCAAGACCAATACCAGAGACATATACGTCTACAGAATTTAGTGCATGATTTTTCTTTGCGATGTCAAGTGCTTTTTCTGCTGCTACGCCAGCTGCGAATGCGGTGCCTTTTTTTGAACCACGGAAGCCATTTGCTCCTGCGGAAGATGCCGAGAGCACAGCACCAGTTTTGTCGGTGACACTAATGATTGTATTATTAAAGGTTGCTTGAATGTGTACCGTAGCGGCATTGACAATTCTTTTTCA
>CAZZAI010000065.1:0-3747 GCA_964652665.1 uncultured Candidatus Saccharibacteria bacterium | reverse complement strand
ATAAGCTAACTGAGCTATTTGCTAGCCTTTTGATCGAAGCGCTGTATCGTCGTATCGCTAAACTTACCGCCAAGAAAATCGTTCCAGTTGCCGACTGGGCCAAGAATAATAGCATTAATCTCCAATCTGCAACCAATAAGGCTATTCGCGGAACCATACCAGCATTTAGAGTTAGAGGGCATTGGATGATTGATGGAGATTATAAAATACGGGAAAGTTAGCATGAGTTCAATTATCAGCAAGATACGATTAATCAATTATAAGAAATTCGCAGACTATACTATTGAACCCAATGAACATGTCAATATCCTTGTAGGCGACAACGAAGTTGGAAAGAGTAGTATCCTCGAGGCAATAGATATAGTAGCAAGCGGAAATGTAAAACGCGTAGAGAAAATAGGATTAGATCGCCTCATAAATAGCAATGCGGTCATTAAGTTTAATTCAGGTGAAAGAGATTTTAAACATCTACCAAAACTCATTATAGAATTATACCTCTCTGGCGATTTTGACCATACCATGAACGGTGACAACAATTCAGACGCAATAACGCACGATGGTATTCGCTTAGTTTGTGAGCCGAACCCAGATTACAGGACGGAGATTAAAGAGTCGTTAGATGCAAACCCTGAATACTTTCCTTATGACTATTATAGTGTACGTTTTTCGACTTTTGCCGATGAGGGGTATACCAGCTATAAAAAGAAAATACGCAGTTATCTAATTAATAGTTCAAATATGAATACTGGACACGCAACAAATGATTTTGTGAAAAAGGCATACAGGCAATATACAGAAGACAATGTTAAAGAACGCGCAAAGCTGCAATCCGAATACCGCTTAGTCAGGAACACTTTTCAGAAAGATAGCTTAAACAGCTTAAATCAACGCATATCTACTGGCAAAAACTACACATTTGGCTTGAAGAATAGTAACACCTCATCCTTCGAAGATGATTTAATGATCTATGAAGACAATATAAGTATAGATAATAAAGGCACAGGTAGGCAAATAATTATAAAAACAGATTTTGCTTTGGAGCGCGCAGGAGAAAACACAGACATAGTATTGATAGAAGAACCAGAAAACCATTTAAGTCCAGTCAATCTTCGCAAATTAATAAAAAGAATTTCCGAGGCACAGGATTCTCAATTATTTATAACGACGCACAGCAGTTTTATTAGCACCCGCTTGGAGATACAGAATTTACTGATAATAGACGATAGTATAGTTAGAGAAAAACCGACAAAACTGGATAGTTTAACAGAAGAAACAGCTAGATATTTCATGAAAGCTCCGCCGGCCGGGATAATCGAGTATGCATTATCTAGGAAAGCTTTACTAGTAGAAGGACCAGCGGAATACATTCTTTTTGAAAAATTTTACCGGCAAATAACTACGCACTCCCCGGAAGAAGATGATGTCCAAATAATTGATATTAGAGGATTAAGTTTCAAACGCTACTTAGAAATAGCAAAATTTACCAATAGTCGAACAGCAGTCATAACCGATAATGATGGAGATTTTCAAAAAAATTGCATTGATAAATATACAGAATATACAGACGATGAAAATATAAACATTTTCTACGATAGCGATAATACCAAACATACATTCGAGGTGGTGCTTTACGGAGACAACGCAACCTTATGCGACGAGCTATTCAAAAAAGATGCTATAAAGTATATGCTGAACAATAAAACCGAGGCGGCATTCAAGCTTCTTTCGGCAGAAAAACCAATTAGCGTACCGGCTTATGTTAAAAGGGCGATCGAGTGGATAAACGCGTAATCTTTGCCGTAGCAGGATCTGGAAAAACTTCACACATAGTTGATTCCTTATCGTTAAACAAACGCTCCTTAATTATTACTTATACGAGAAATAATTATGCTAATTTATCAGAAAAGATAGCTAAAAAATTTGACAATTCTTGGCCTAGCAACATTACTCTTATGACTTATTTTCAATTCCTCTTTAGTTTTTGTTATAAGCCTTTTTTGTCTGATCGAATACGAGCAAAGGGCATTATCTATTCCCAGAACCAGAATAGATATATTCCAAAAGCTAACCCATTATATTATTTATCGAACGATAGATATCTTTACAGCAATCGTATATCTCTGTTACTAGAAGAAGAAAACGTGATCGAAAAAATAAAAGCGAGACTATCTAATTATTTTGACGAATTTATCATCGACGAGGTTCAAGATATAGCTGGACGCGACTTTAATCTGCTCGTGCACTTAATGGAGGCCAATATCAATATGCTATTTGTCGGCGATTTTTTCCAACACACTTTCGACACAAGTCGCGACGGTAATATAAACAAGACCTTATTTGATAATTTTGATGGTTATAAGTCCCGTTTTTCCAACAAAGGATTCATTATTGACACTACAACCTTAGTAAAAAGTTGGCGGTGCAGCAAACAAATTTGCGACTTCATTTCCAGCAATCTTGGTATTCGTATATCTTCTAATAAACCCGAGACTGGCAGCTCGCATGTTCTATATGTATCCAATCCACAGGAAGTAAATAAGATATTAGACGATGCATCAATCATTAAACTTCACTATGATAAATCTTACAAATATGGTCCTTATCATAAAAACTGGGGTATCACAAAAGGCGAAGATTGTTATAACGATATCTGCGTTATGCTGAACAAGAAAACCCTTAAACTATATGAAAAGGGGTTGCTCGGTAATTTGCCGCCATCTACACGAAACAAACTCTATGTGGCAATTACGCGTGCTCATGGCAACGTTTACCTAATCGACGAAAACTATTGATATAATAGGATAAGAAATGATAAAGCGAAAGAAAGATAAATGGGACGAATATATTAAAATCGCTAAATGGACTTTCATTGTGGCGCTACTTATTTTTGGCTGTATCTATTTTCTTGATATTACGGATTCCCCTAGCAGATTAGGTATCGTCAATAGTGAAAACTCAAAAGAATGGTTAAACTTTAGCGTTAATTACTTTGGTACAATCGCCGCATCTTTTATTGGATTTATAGGCGCTATCATGGCGGTATCTATAACTATTGAAAAGCAAAATGAATTCAGAAAGGAAGATAGCCGCAAGAATGTTCTTCCACTCATCAAAGTCGAGACGGATACTTCGTCGATAAAATCTACAACGACAATTCCGCCAATAATTGATTTAGCGAAGAATGATAAGACTACTACATTTATCGCCTTGTCTTTTGAGAATGTTGGTCAACGAGAAATGTACGATGTTTGGGTAGGAGGTGTAAAACATTATTCTAAAGGTAGCAAGAATTATTGCAGTATTGCACCCATCTTATATAAAAAAGATAAATATAGTAACCTCATCGCCTCAGCTATTGACTGCGAAAAAGAAGCAAAGACCGTAGAAATATCATTTAGAATTTATTTTAGAGATTGCTATGACAACTGGTATTATCAAGAAATTTCTGGAAGAGGAGCTGGAAATTGGAAGATGAGTTATAAAATTGACCATCTTGAAGTTAAAAGCGCTCCAATACTAATAGACAAGGCAAAGCTCCCAGAGGCCATTAAGAAAAAGTAGGGCTGACAATTTTTACCGCCACAAGGCGCAACCTCTAACCGAAAAGAGGCAATATGGCAAAACGCCACCCATTTAAGAAAGTAAAACCGGGCGAACCAATACCGGTTACCGCTCGGCAACTTGAAAGCTTTATGCTCGAACATAACGGCAGATTTAATTCGCGCGATTACGATAAGTTTGAGCGTA
>CAZZAI010000064.1:0-3829 GCA_964652665.1 uncultured Candidatus Saccharibacteria bacterium | reverse complement strand
ATTGGTGATTCTTCTTGCGTTATTTTTAATCTTTAGTTTTTGTATGACCTTCATGTGGATTACCTCTCTTTATCCCCGAAGCGCCGATAATACTTTGGCAACATTAAAGGCGCCATAAGTGCACACTGCGATCCATCCAAGCAAGCTCGAACATAATCCCAGGCTTATGACGCCTTTAACATGTTCGAACTAACTAGTAAATTGTATTTCATTAACTTCGACCGCAGTGTGCAATTGGGGTTGATTTGTTAATGCTAATTTCATTGTAGCACAAAAAAATCTGCCACGCAAGACTTTTTTAAAGACTTTTGGCAGATTTTAATGGATCTTGATTACGCTGCAGCGCTAGCCTTGGCCACAGCAACTATGCGGCGATTGTCTCAGCTAAGTAGATGGGGAGGTTCGTAATCCTCTCATTTTCTTGATATGGCAAGACGGATAATTTATAACCTCGGCGGATGGAAGTATTATCGCGCATAAAATTCGTGAATGATTTGCTAGCGAGAGCGCGACCGGACTTGACTTCGATGGGGGTAGGACCAGTACCAGTATCGATGAGAAAATCAAGCTCAGTGCGGGAATCATCCTTTGAATAATAATATGGCACCATTTTACGGCTTTTTAGCTCTTGAAAGACAAACTGTTCAGCAAGCGCACCTTTGAATTCCTCAAAGAATTCGCCGTCGCCTAGAATAACATCTGGACGTAAGCCCGCCTTATAACCAAGTAGTCCCACATCCAGATAGAATAGTTTAAAGATGCTATTATCTGCATATGCCGACAGAGGAAGCGCGATTTTATTGACGCAGGTGGATTTCGAGACGATGCCCGCATTGGTCAGCCAGAGCAAAGCGGCTTCATATTCACGGGCGCGAGCGCTCTTCCTGATGGCGCCAAACATGAATTTCTTATTTTCACGAGCGAGGACGCTCGGAATAATATTGAATATCTCTACAATGCGAGGAACCTCTGTGGCCGGGGCATGTTTGCTGAAGTCGTGGTTATAAGCCTCGACGATACTCTCTTGGACATTGCGCACCTCAAGAAAACTACGCGTATCTAGGAAGCGCTGCACTACTTCCGGCATGCCACCAATGACAAGGTAAGTACGGTAGTAGTCCATGAGCTTATCGTGAAACGGCAACAGGAGCTCGTAATCTTTGGAGCCGAGAGCTGCCGCTAAACGCTCCTCACCTAGCGCCACAAGAAACTCAGAGAAATTCAATGGGTAGATATCGATAAAATCAACCTTGCCAACAGGGAAAGATGCATTCTCATGAAGGAATACGCCAAGCAAGCTACCGGCTACAATAATGTGATATTCTGGCTCCTCCTCAGCGAAATATTTGATGGCCTCGAGAGCCTTGGGGCATTCTTGGATCTCATCTAGAAAAATCAGCGTGTCAGACGGCGAGATCTCCTCGTGCGCGTGAGCAGAGAGGCGCGAGATTATACGAGTTGGGTCATAATCTAATTCGAAGAGCTGCTTAGCGGTCTCGTCGCGGTCAAAGTTAATGTATACAGTGTTCTGAAAATAATGCTCACCAAAATGCTTGACGAGCCAAGTCTTACCTACCTGACGAGCCCCCTTGACCACGAGTGGCTTGCGATAGGGGCCGTCCTTCCAGCTAATAAGATTTTCTATGGCCTGACGATACATGAGAACTCCTTAGTTATTTAGTCTATTATAGCATATTTTTGGAGAAAATACTAGAGTCTATCACGTTTTTTGCGGGAAATTCGTGATTTTTCTCACGTTTTTTGCGGGAAAAATGTGGGATTTCTCACGTTTTTTGCGGGAAATTTGTGATTAGTGAGTATCTATCTCGGTGCCAGAAGTGGCGTTGATGCCGAGATTACTGAGGATGACTAGCTCATCATCGGGGATGAGGTGAGTCGCATGGAGCTCGGCGCCCTGGAGCTTACCGAGGTTGTCGAGGAGCTTTTTGACGATAGGGTTGGTCGTAGAACAGATCGAGAGCGCGATTAAGACTTCGCCGAGATGGAGGTGAGTTTCTTTAAAATTGGAAGTCTTGTCCTTGATTGCGAGAATTGGCTCCAAAATAGCTGGTGCGATGAGGTCGACTTCGTCGGGAATCTTGTTGAGCTGCTTCATGGCATTCAGGACAGTGGCGGAGACAGGAGAGAGAATATCAGTCTTCTTGCCGGTCACGAACTTGCGGCCAAGCTGAATCGCGGCTGCAGGGCGGCCCGACTCGGAGCGACGAGCCTCGGCGTGAATCGTCACGGTGCGGTCATCTTCACTGAGACCAAGCTCGTTCATGAGGAGCTTGATGCGCTTCGGGACATCTGGACTGGCGAGCCCTTTCTTGACATCGACATTCGCGCGGTAGAAGCGGCGGATAATCTCATCTTTCGCAGCGCGGCTCACGGCTTTGTCGTCGGTAATACACTCACCGATGACATTGACGCCCATATCGGTAGGCGAGAAATAAATATCACGACCAGTAATACGCCGCAAAATCTCTTTCAAAACCGGGAACGTCTCGAGGTCGCGATTATAATTAATGGCGGTAGTGCCGTATTTCTCGAGGTGGAAGTGATCTACCATATTAATATCGCCGAGATCAGCAGTAGCGGCCTCGTAAGCGACGTTTACCGGGTGCTTCAGGGGAAGCGACCAGACAGGGAAGGTCTCGAACTTGGCATAGCCGGCGTTCACACCTTTCTTGGACTCGTGATAGAGCTGCGAGAGACTGGTTGCGAGCTTGCCGGAGCAAGGGCCTGGAGCCGAGACGACGACGAGCGACTTCGTGGTCTTGATGTAAGGATTCGCGCCATAGCCCTCATCCGAGACGATAGTGTCGACATCGGTGGGGTAGCCTTTGGTCGGTGTGTGGAAGTAGACATTGATATCGTAGTCCTTGAGCTTCTCGGCGAAATCGGCGGCCTTTTTCTGGCCTTCGTAGAGAGTAATCACTACAGAGCTGACATAGATGCCCTTGCCGCGAAGGAATTCGATCAGGCGGAGCACCTCGGTCTCATAAGAAATCATATGGTCGGCGCGAATCTTGGAGTGCTCGATGGCATTCGCGTTGATACAGAGGATCACCTCGGCCTCATCTTTGAACTCTTGAAGGAGCTTAATCTTGAGATCGGGCGCGAAGCCGGGGAGGGTGCGGGCGGCGTGTTGGTCATCAATCAGCTTGCCGCCAAATTCTAGATAGAGTTTGTCGAACATGGCGATGCGGCTCTTGATTTTCTTCTTTTGGATTTTGAGATATTTCGCTGCGTCGAAGCATTTTTTGGTAGTCATGTATGTCCTTTTGTTAATTAGTTGTGGTTTATTTCTGGTTATGATTTGATTATAGCACAAGAACAATGGATGTAGTGATAAAAAGTGTTGTAATTTTTACAACACTTTGGGCATTTTTGGTGGTTTTTGTTGTAATTTTTACAATACTTTTGATGCGATAAGCTGCGCTATCAGTAAGAAAATGAGACAATTCGATGGAAAAGTGGTATAATGTATACTATTCTAGGCTAGAAGAAGCGTTAGACGTATTTTAGAATAAGGGGGATACAGATGATTATTAATGGATATGAGGCCGGGGTACTATTTCATGAGACACCTATCGCAAGAATGTATACTGGTACGCGCTTAAGTGACGGACGAGAAGTAATACTTAAGGTTTCGAAATCTGTCAAAAATAACTACGACCTAAAGGAAGACGTAAGGAAAATCAGTAATATCTCCGGGGCCATTATGTTTGTTTTAGAGCATTATCCTTCGCAAGACAATTGCGCACATCTTAAGAGAGCTGTTGCCCATTCAGAAGGTTATTTCTCGGAGCCACGGCAGTTCGAT
>CAZZAI010000063.1:1556-3951 GCA_964652665.1 uncultured Candidatus Saccharibacteria bacterium | reverse complement strand
GAGATATTGCCGGTAATAGATGCGCCGGATGAAGTAGTGATTGACGAGAAGGATCTTAGGATCGATGTGTATCACTCTGGTGGGCACGGCGGGCAATCGGTGAATACGACTAATTCTGCTGTCCGTATTACTCACCTTCCAACGAACACTGTAGTGGCGATTCAGAATGAGCGATCTCAGCTACAGAATAAGGAGAAAGCGATGGAGATTTTGCGTGGGAAATTAGCGCAGATGGCGCTGGAGCAACACGCGGCTTCACTTTCGGAACTGCGTGCGGGAGAGTCGGCTGGGTGGGGACAACAGATACGAAATTACGTAATGCAGCCATATAAACTCGTCAAAGATACGCGGACTGGACATGAAACGACAGATGTGGCGGGCGTGCTAGATGGTGAAATTGGCGAGTTCATTGACAAATATCTTGAAATGTGATATAATGGAAGTGTAGGCTTTAAGCATTTTTAATTATTAGGAGGGGTAAAAATGACTAGAGTTTTGTTTTTTTCAGATTTTGATTTTACCATGTGGACGCATGGTAACCTCGAGCAAATTGAGCGAAACAAGAGGGCGGTCCAGGAATTCCGGAAGCGTGGCGGGAAGTTCGCGCTTGCGACTGGCCGCGGATTGGTGTCTCTCATGAGGGAATTTCCGGATTACCGGGAGTACCTGGACTATCTGGTGGATTTCGATGGGGCGATTACCTACGTCGTGACACCAGAGGCGGAAGAAGAAATCATGCGCGTCAATATTCCACCGAGAGAGGTGGAGAAAGTTGACTCCATTGTCAGGAGGACCAAGGGAGCTTTTCGGCGCGATGTGATATTCTTTCGCGGCGAAGAAGAACGTCAGAGGGTTTCCACCAGGGCGCTGTGGCAAGCGCGTAAGCATAACGGCATCGTCAAGATTCGTATTTGGTGCGAAGATGGCGAGGACTGTCGTGAGCTTGCGGATATACTAGAGACTCGCGGTTTCAATACCTTCTCCTACTACGATCTCCCGAAAGAGTACAATATGGATATCGGGAGGTTGCACTGGGTCGGTGAGAGAGCAGCGCACGGAGTGGAAGTGTTGCCGCGCGGTCTTAACAAAGGCACAGCAATCGCAATGCTCTGGG
Organism: uncultured Candidatus Saccharibacteria bacterium; assembly: GCA_964652665.1. Taxonomy (GTDB): domain Bacteria; phylum Patescibacteriota; class Saccharimonadia; order Saccharimonadales; family Saccharimonadaceae; genus Nanosyncoccus. The sequence continues at coordinate 2,837 of CAZZAI010000063.1, read as the reverse complement.
AAACGTATTTCAGAGATTATAAGATCGTCACAGCCGGAGATGACATTAACGATGTGACGATGCTCGAGCTGTTCAATGGCTACGCTATTAGCCCGACGAGTGGGCTCGCTAAGAATCTTCCGAAAGTGAAGCTGGCGTCCACGCTCGAGGAGGTCCTGAGTAAAATCATGGATTAACGAAATACCCCGCGAAAGCGGGGTTTTCTTGGCGGTAGAGTTGGTCTTTATGCCCCTCGGTTGTAATTGAATTGCGAAACAACACTAATAATGCCTAAAACACTTGAAATAGATTAAAAAGTGTGCTATAATGGAATTAATAACTAGATATGGAGTTAGGTCCGTAGTGTCTTAAAACACTCTACTAGGGAAACCGGCTCGAAAATCTAGTTTTAAGAGTGTTATAAAATTAAAGGAAAGGAAGACATGCAAGTCATTCTCGGCACCAAAATTGGTATGACCCAGATCATCGGCGAAGATGGCATTGTGACTCCCGTCACAATACTCCAAGCTGGTCCATGCGCAGTGACTCAGATTAAAACCGTCGATACTGATGGTTATAACGCTGTGCAGGTGGGATATGGTCAGGGTAAGAATCTGAGCAAGTCGGTAACTGGCCACGTCAAAAAGGCTGGTGACAATATAAATCCTAAAGTTCTCAAGGAATTCCGTGTAGACGTGATTCCAGAAGGTATGAAGCTTGGCGACACTTTGACTGTCGAAAGCTTTAAGCTCGGGGACAAGGTGGCGGTCACCGGTACGAGCAAAGGTAAAGGCTTTGCTGGTACTGTCAAACGCTGGAATTTCCAAGAGAGCCGGAATACGCACGGTTTTAAAGGCGATATTCGTAAGGTAGGTTCGATTGGTTCCATGTATCCACAAAAAGTATTTAAAGGTAAGAGGATGCCGGGCCGCATGGGTCACGACACCGTTACCGTGAAGAACCTTGTGGTAGCCTACATCGACGTAGAGAACAATTTGATTGGTCTCAAAGGCGCGGTTCCTGGACCGAAGAAAGGCATTGTAACTGTGGAGGGAAAGGAGTAATATGGCTACTTTGGACAAAGAAGTATTTGGCCTCGAAGTCGAGAACCACGAACTCGTGAAACTCGCTTACGATGCATATCTTGCTAACTCTCGTTCTTCGCACGCTAAGACTTTGAAGCGTGGCGAGGTTAGAGGTGGTGGCAAGAAGCCATGGAAGCAAAAAGGCACTGGCCGGGCACGTTTTGGCTCGACAAGGAACCCAATTTGGAGCCATGGTGGTGTGGATTTTGGTCGCACC
>CAZZAI010000063.1:0-1546 GCA_964652665.1 uncultured Candidatus Saccharibacteria bacterium | reverse complement strand
AAGAAAACTTCACCAAGAAAATTGCACGCTCATCTAAGCAGCTCGCTGTAAGGCAAGCACTTAGTATGAAGAATGCAGAAAAAGCTGTAATCGTACTTCCAGCTGACGCAAAGGTCACTGGCAAGACAAAGGACGCGGCGAAGATTTTGAAGGATTTGAAGCTCGACGGTAAGTATGTACTCGCTGTGGTGGCGGAAAAGACCCCAGAGGTACTTCGCTCAACAAACAATCTTGCAGATGTGAAGCTCGTACGTTCGACATATCTTAATGTGTTTGACATTATGAATGCGGATGCGATTGTATTCTCAGAAGCGGGTCTCAAGGCCACGACGGAGTGGTTGAAAGGAGATAAGTAATGACAGAAGCAATTAAACTCAATATTCTAGAGCCAAGAGCGACTGAAAAGACTTATCTTGAGCAAACCAAGCGGACCTATGTGTTTCCAGTTGATAAGGGTGCGAGTAAACAAGAAATCGCAAAGCTTGTCGAGGAAGAATTCAACGTCAAGGTGACGGATGTACGTACTTTGATTCGCAATGGTAAGAAAACTAAATTCAGCAAGGGTAAGCATGCTTATCCTGGGATTACTTTCCGTCGTGATAAGAAGTTTGCGTACGTAACTCTTGCGGAAGGTAATTCGATCAGGGTATTCGAAGAGCCGGAGAAAGAAGATAAGAAGGCTAGTGAGAAAAAGGATAAAGCTAGCGAGAAAAAAGATAAGACCAGCGCAAAGGAAGCTAAGGCGGAGACCAAGGCTGACAAGAAGGCAGGCAAGGAGAACAAATAATGGCAATTAAAGCATATCGCCCAATTACGCCGGCGCAGCGCCAGAAGACGACTGAGGATTATGATCAGATTACGACTAATAAACCGATGAAGTCGCTCCTCAAGGCGAAGAAGCAACAGGCAGGCAAGAACAACCAGGGTCGCATCACGGTGCGGCATCGTGGTGGTGGCGTGAAGCGGCATTACCGCATCATGACTTACAACCTACCAAAGGATTTGACTTTGACGGTTGAAGAGATCGAGTATGACCCAAACCGCTCCGCACGGATTGCGCGGGTAAAGGATCAGAATGGCACATATTATTATGTACTCGCTGATACTAAGATGACGAAAGGTACTACTTTCAAGACTGGTAGTGACATCGAAGTGGAGGATTCATCGAGAATGCCACTCTCGAACATTCCAGTAGGTACATTTGTGTATGCAATTGAGCTAACACCTGGTCGTGGTGCTCAGATGGTGCGCGCAGCAGGTGCCTCAGCACAGCTGATGGCAAAAGAAGATGGCTATGCCACTCTCAAGATGCCATCTGGTGAAGTGCGCAAGGTACTAGCAGGCTGCGAGGCATCGATTGGTACTGTATCTAATCTTCAGCATCAAAATGTGAAGAAGGGTAGCGCCGGTCGCGTGCGCCGTAAGGGCATTCGCCCGACAGTACGTGGTGTCGTGATGAATGCTACGGATCACCCACACGGTGGTGGTGACGGTGGTCGTCACGGTTCTGGTAAAGCTCCTCGTACGCCATGGGGTCAACTCACAT
>CAZZAI010000062.1:0-4154 GCA_964652665.1 uncultured Candidatus Saccharibacteria bacterium | reverse complement strand
GAGACGATTGGCGGGCTGATTTCTAATTGTCCAGCAGATGACTGGGCGGGGAAGTACGGAGGCATTACTAAGTATGTAGAGCGGATTGAGGTTGTGCTACCGAACGGCGACATTTTGCAGACCAATCGTCTGACTCGGCATTTTGTCAACCGCAAAGCTAAAGAGAAGACGTTCGAGGGTGATATCTACGCAAGGTTAGCCAAATTGACTAGCAAATACCAAGACACGCTCAAGCATATTCGCAGCGAGAAATACGGAATGTACGGCTATCCAACAATCACACAGGCGAGTGACAAAAGCTCATTAGATTTATTACCACTATTTTATGGTGCGCAGGGGACTCTTGGCATTATTACTGAGGTCATCCTGAGGGCGATCCCGATTGAGAAAGATATTAAGCGTGTCGTAGCGACTTTCGCAGAGTATGACACGGCGAAGAAGTTCCTAGATTTAGCGAATTCACTAAAGCCGCGCGAGCTCGACATTTACGATTTGTCAATCATCAAGACCGCGGAGGGGATGGGAAAGCGTCTATCTGAGATTACCCAGAATATGGACAAGGGCTTCGTCGTTTTCGCGAAATATGACCGCAAGGCGAATTCTGCGTTGCGCAAGCTCGGCAGCGTAAGAAAAGTCTTGCCAGCAACAACCAATCTTCTGATCGAGTCAAGCAAAAACGCAGTACAGATGGATGAGCTAGAGAATTCATTAATCAGTTTCCTAAACCAGGTGCGGACAGGAGAGAGAGTGCCGGTACTTACAGATTTCTACTTGCCAGCCAATAATATTCAGGCGTTTCTCAATGATATCGCGGTGCTCGGTAAGAGCTTGGGGCTTGATCTCGCACTATTTGGCTCATATTCCGCAAATAATTACAGCGTACGGCCTCGCATCAATCTTGACGATAAGGAATTAAACAAAAAAATCGTTACATTCCTCAGAACTGGAGCATTCATTATTAATCGCCAAGGTGGTTCGCTCACCGGCGGCACGCCAGAGGGGAGAATCAAAGCTTTAGTCACAAATAGTGACATTTCGGATATCGAGAAACGGCTATACTTAGAGATTAAATTAATATTTGATAGATACAATATCATGAATCCGGGCATAAAGCTTGGCGCGGACGCTAGATTCACTTTGACGCATCTACGGGATAGCGCCAGCAAAATTACAGTCTAGGATAAGTGCGGTGATGTTTCACAATTCATTGCACCTCGGGAGCTCCGTGACGTGGTAATTAAAGATTATACCACGTCACTCCGCCCCTACGGCGACGAAATCCACCTTCGGTGAATTTCGTCTTTATGTCCCTCGGTTGCAATTGAATTATGAAACAACATCATAAGTATTCCAAGAGGTTGTGTTTTTGTGGTTTTTGATATATAATGAAATAAATATAGGAGTTATCATGAAAACAAAAGTAAAGAAAGTATCTGATTCGCGCGTAGAAATTACTGTCACGCTAGATGCCGAAGATTTAAAGTCAGCCGCCGAGAAGGCTCTCCAGAAACTTGCCAAGGAAGTAAATGTGACTGGCTTCAGAAAGGGCAAGGTGCCTGCTGATATCGCTAAGAAATTCATCCCAGAGAATGATTTAAACGCTGAGACCGCAGACATCGCGGTGAGGACTACGATCATTACCGCATTTACCGAGAACGAAAAATCGCCTCTAGTCTTGCCTGGGGCCGAGATTACCAAGTATGTGCCTGGCGAGACGCTAGAATATAAGGCAACTGCCGACATCGTCCCGGAAGTCAAGCTTGGCGATTACAAAAAACTCGGTGTCAAGATGACAGAGACCAAGATTACCGATAAGGATATTGATGGCGTACTGAAAAATTTGGCGAACTCTTACGCCGAGAAGAAAGTTACCAAGCGTGCGGCGAAGCTGACTGATGAAGTGATTATTGACTTCGTAGGTAAGAAGGACGGGGTAGCTTTTGACGGCGGTTCGGCTAAGGACTACAAATTAACACTTGGCTCAGGCACCTTTATCCCTGGGTTTGAAGACGGAGTAGTAGGTCACGAGCCGGGAGATAAGTTTGAGCTCGAGCTGACTTTCCCGAAAGATTACGACATGAAAGATTTAGCTGGAGCGAAGACAAAGTTTGAGGTACTACTCAAGCAAGTGAACGAAGTGACCGTACCAGAGATAGACGATGAGCTCGCAAAGAAGATTGGGCCATTCAAATCACTTGACGAATTAAAAGAAGATATCCGCAAGAATCTAACCGCCCAGGCCGAGCATCAGAATCTTGAGAAATATAAGAATGATTTGGTCGAGGCTCTCGTTAAGGCTTCTACGGTGCCAGCTCCAGAGATTCTAGTAGATGATCAGGTACGCGCAATTCGGACCGATGTCGAGAGAAACGCCATGGGTATGGGGATTGAATTCGAGAATTACATTGAGCGCGCGGGAGAGACAAAAGAATCTTGGGAGAAGAAGGCGCGTGAGATAGCCGAGCAGCGAGTACGTGGATCGCTGGCGCTACAGAATCTTGCCATTGCTGAAAAAATCGACGTATCAGACGACGAGGTTTCTGCGAAAATCGCAGAGCTTCGCGAAGTTTATAAAAAATCGCCTGAGGCCCTGAAGTCTTTGAAAGATCCGAACGTCAAGATGGATATTCGGAACCGGATGGTGATCGAGAGGACTCTGGATAAGCTAGTGGAATTAAATAAGAAGAAATAGACTCGGCCTACAATAGATACCGTACACTAGCAAAACAGTGATGCAAAAATCCACCCCTAGTTGGGGTGGATTTTGGTTAGATGGTCGCCACATCCGCGAGTTCGGCTCGAGCCGACGTGGGCTCCACGTAGGATCCGACACCGTTGTTGGTGTTTGACCCCGGGCCCGGGTCGTCGTTTGTGATTCCATGCTTGACTCCGTTCTCGTCTGTATAGGATTGGATGCCCTTGGTAAGATCCTTGACAACCGGACGGTCGTCCTCTTTCGTCCCTTTGACGACGTTAAGAGGCGCGTCCCGGTGCCATTGCGGTTCGCTCAGGAATTGCTCGCCACCGTTTATGGTGCTTGGCGGCACCACCTTGGTAGGCTCATCAATCGGATTCTGCCCGTTGATGATGGTGCCGTTGTCGTCTCGATTATCAATCTGGACCGCAGTATCATGGTGATTAACTGCGACGTAGATTGCGCTGGCAATAGCGATGGCCAGCAGCAAGCAAAGGAAATACTTTTTCATAATTTACCCCCGTATTCATGATTTTTTTCGGGTTTCCACTAACCAATCTGTAATGTACTCCCCCATACTTACTTCTAATTATAGCACAGAATGCTGAAAAAGTCAATAGTATTTATGCTTATTTTGAAGAAATGCAAATTCTGTATCTGGGCTCGGCGTTGTTTCATAATTCATTACACCTCGGGAGCTCCGCAATGTGATAATCTTCGATTATATCACATTGCTCCGCCTCTACAGCGGCCAAATCTGCCTGACGGCGACTTGGCCTTTATGTCCCTCGGTTGCAATTGAATTATGAAGCAACGCCTCTATGCTCTGCTTCATAATCCATCTTTAGATATAGTATTTTTAGAAAAAGTGTGGTATAATAGGGTAAAGAGTTTCAGCTCGATTGATATTGCTGTAAGTCAAGAGAGCGGTTAATTGGACCAGATTATTACGACTAATCTCGGCGCAGTTGACAAGATAAGTTAAATAATAGAGGAAATTCAATGCCAACAATCAATCAATTGATTCGCAAGCCTCGCAAAAAGGCTGCGAAAAAATCGAAATCTCCAGCACTTGGCTCCATCATTAATACCTTGAAGACCAAGCGTTATGAGAAAGCGGCGCCACTCAAGCGTGGTGTATGTATCAAAGTTACCACTAAGACTCCGAAGAAACCGAACTCCGCAATGCGCAAGGTAGCACGTGTGCGCCTTACCAACGGTCAGGAAGTCTGGGCCTACATCGGTGGCGAAGGCCACAATCTCCAGGAGCACGCAGTAGTACTCGTGCGCGGTGGTCGTGTGCCAGATCTTCCTGGTGTGCGTTATCATATTGTACGTGGCACCCTAGATTTGCAGGGTGTCCAGGGTCGCAAACAGGGCCGTAGTAAATGGCGATAACGAGGAGATCAAGGGCTTTGAGGACCTGGCGGGCCGCACTGCGGCCAACTCCATCGGCTCC
>CAZZAI010000061.1:0-4301 GCA_964652665.1 uncultured Candidatus Saccharibacteria bacterium | reverse complement strand
ACCTTGAGGTGGTAGTGGCCACATTCACGGCTGTGCTAGTTCGAGTCTAGTCAGGTGCACCAGAGACGAAGAAGACCCCGAAGGGGTCTTATTTTCGTCTCTGGTGCGCCTGACTAGACGAGAACGTAGTTCGCCCGGACGACGAAGCGAACAAGAATCGGAAGCTTGCTTCAGATTCTTTAAGCGAGGAGGAACGGAAGACTTTTGCGAAGCAAAAGTCTAGTCTAGTCAGATCCGGAATAGCTATTTTTACCACACTTTTTTCACATTTTTTCTTTTCTATGTGTTATAATAGAGAAAGTAGTAAAGGAGGTTAATGAAAGATTTTATTCGCAAGGTGATATATTCCGGTCTAGTATTCGTACTTGGGTGCGTGGCTTTTTTAAGTTTTAATAATGTGTATGCCGAAGATAACACAGAAGAAGATGTCGCTACCAGTATCAGTATTAGTCCGGTGAGTCGTGTCTTGGAACTTGAGGCAGATTCTATCTACGAAGATTATTTTAAGATTACCAATAACGGGAAAAAGGCTTTGACTTTTGAGGCTTATGCTTCGCCTTATTCGTACACCTACTCGGACGCCGATGAAGAATATCGTCTTGGCTTTAATAAAGAAAATACGTATACTCAAATTACACGTTGGATTACCTTTAAAGATGCCGATGGCAATTACGTAAAAAATCCAAAATACAAGGCAGAGGGCGGCGAGACAATCGAGATTCATTACCGCGTCACCACACCAGCTAGTATTCCAGCTGGTGGTCAGTATGCAGTACTATTTGCGCACACGCTTTCCGATTCGGAAGATGTATCTGGCATCAAGGCAGAGGCTAGTCCAGGGATGGTGCTATATGGTCGCGCACATGGCGAGACAATTACTACCGCAGAGATTAGCGATCTTGAGCTGAGTCAGACCGTCAAAGTTGGCTCGGAAGAGAAGACGATGATTAATGCTTCGGCGAAAATTAAAAATACCGGCAATGTAGACTTCATGGCATATGGTACACTCAAGGTGACTGGTATTTTTGGACGCACTTACTACGAAACAAAGGGGAATCAGGGCAAGCTTTCGATTATTCCGGAATCTGAGTTGGTCCTATCCGACAAATGGGAGGATACACCATATTTTGGGTTGTTTAATGCAACATGGACAGTCTCGACATCCGAGGAAGAGCCACAGACAATCACTAAGACGATATTAATTTTGCCGGCTCCGATTATAATTCTTATGATTTTGCTATTGACAATCGTAATTATATGGATTATAATCGTAATTAGGAAGCGTAAAGAACGCCGCTCACGATTCATGGTATAAGCAGAGTCGTAGCAGCACCTATGTGGAGATAGGTCTTTACAAAACCAAAATAAAAATATAAAAAATAACAAAAGAAAGTAGAGTATGAAGAGAACCAAAAAGAACCTTCTTGGAGCTTTAGGGTTATGTGTGGTTGCTGCGACCACCATATATGCCGCGACTTTGCCGGCCCCTGGAGCTTCCGCAACAACAAGCGTGACAGACACGATAAAGATTCGTGTTGTTACGGAAGATCCCGAAGTCACGATCGGGTCATCACTTGGCGACAAAGTAACTGCGCCAGAGTATTCGCTTGATTTGGGCTACGCGAACGTGTCACTCGTGACGCTAACAGCCACAAGGTTGGACGCATATGGAGAGGTGATCTCTGGGCCGACTCAGCTCTGGCAGATTGATGCAGATTTCGATCAGGGCGAGAGCACCGTGCCAGTGAATTTCAATAATCTCGGTGGATACGGCAAATACATCTTTACCATCTCCGGTAGAGACGTAAATGGTATCACAATTGACCGCTCATACGAAGTAGTCTACACCAATGTCAATGCTGATATCAAATTTGATGATGAGGGAAATGTCAGCATCATAGTCACCCCGCCATCCACAGAGATTACGAAAGTCGACATCGTAGTCCGCGACGATGAGGGTAACGAAGTTGCGACCGATTCCGTAGATAATCCGGGTGGACAAGTAACATTGCCACTTGATGGTTTGCCGGCCGGAGACTACGAGGCCGATCTCACTTATTACGATAAGGACGGCAATGTCATTGGTAGTGAGACCATTCGCGTCACCAAGTCGGAGGACGATGAGACTATCATCGTAAAAGTCCCGTCGGAAGATTTCAAGCCCGTCGATAAGACCGTCATTGAGATTTGGAAAGACGGTGTCAAAGTAGGCGAGATCGAAGTACCACAGGGCGGTGGAGAAGTCAGAATCCCGATCGAAGACTACGGCACCGGTAGTTACGAGGTAATCGTAAAATACTACGACAAGGACGGAAATCTGATCGGTATTGGGTCATCATTCACATTCTATGTAGACAGGATTCCGAATGCTGGCGCTCCTGACACTGGTGGACTCTTCCACAATCTAGACATCTCAAGAGCAGATTATCTAGCTACCGGACTCATTGTTTTCTTCGTATTTGCCGTCGTAGCACTCGGTGTCGTAATGCGAAGTCGCAAGACCACCAAGAGTTCTAAGAAACGCCGCTAGGCTACTCAAAAACTACAATATACATACTCTATCTTTTTAAGGCAGTGCCAAATTAACTGCGAGGGCGCTGCCTTTTGATGTGTCGATTCGTTAAGCCTTAAGGATGACAGTAAAAAATACTGGGCTTTTGAATAGTCCAGTATTTCGTGATGATTAAGCCTCAGCAGCTTTCTCTTCTTCGGCCTTTTGCTTTTTCTCGGCTTCCTTAGCGGCTTTCTTGGCCTTGTTCTCGAGAGCAGACTTGAGCTTCGCTGCTTTCTCGGCACGCGCCTTGAAGCGATCTACGCGACCCTCAGTATCGATAATCTTCTCCTCGCCAGTAAAGAATGGATGAGAAGCAGAAGAAATCTGTACTTTGACTAGTGGGTATTCATTGCCATCTTCCCATTTGATGGTCTCTTCGCTCTTCGCAGTAGATTTTGTGAGGAACGAATACTTCGCGGCTTCGTCCATGAAGACGACATCACGATAATCTTTAGGATGTAATTCTGTTTTACTCATAATTAGACTCATTATATCACAGATTGAGAGAGAAGTAAAGAGCTAGAAACGAAAGTTATTGATACCCACCATTATAATAATTCGTAGCATAAGTGTTTTACGAGTAGACCAAACTCTACTTGAGTTCTGCGCTGGTTTCCTAGACAGGATAATTTTCACAACATTTCATCTAGCACCCACGCAATCTCACTACTCCATTTCTTCGCGGTGAGCTGCGCGCCGGGCAAATTTCTCAAAGCTCCGCCGGGAATGCGCTATGGATAGACCAAGCTCTACTCCAATTCCGCGCTGGTCTCCTCACGCCACGATAATTTTTACAACATTTCACCCAATCCTTCGACAAATACAGTGTTGTCTCCGGATGGGGAAATGTTGTAAAAATTATATGGGTTCGTCAAAGGCGCAGAATTGGAGCAGAGCCTTGGTCTCGGAAATTTTCTCGGCTAAGATTCGGCAAGACAGCGGACCGACCAGCCGTGCCCGCGGTAGTAGTTGTTCGCGGAATTGACGTAGCCCGGACCTAAACTCAGGGAGTAGGCGTTAGTACTAGGGCCGAAAGTAGAGGACCAGTAGTAGCCTTCCGCGCCGCTATAGGAAAGCGTCGAATTGTAGTAGCGGCCGGCGAGCAGGAAGCCTGGCGTCGTGCCTGGACCAGCGTTGCTATAGAAATTCCCGCCTGTTTCAGCAGAATTCTCCCACCAGCTAGATTCCAGATTCGCTCCGTAAGCGGTAGTAAGAGCGTAGAAGTCGCCAGTCTTCCAGTTATTATCAGTATTAGCGTTAGCATTACTTGTAGTAGATGTTGGCAGGCTCCAACCTTTCGGACATATGGAACTTGGAGCATTATAACCGTCACCAGTTACGTTTACTCCTGTCCCTGCCGTCGCAGCCACATAGGAATAATAACTACCACATGGAATATTTTGGCCAGATGCGCCACAATTAGTATTATTACCTGAGTTGAATACATAGGCAGTATTATCATCAGCAAATTGTGTACTATCGGTCAGGTTATTATTGTCAGCATTCTTCGTGGCAGACGTGGGGAGGGTGAAGTTAGCGGTGACGTCGGAGTCGTTGCTGGTGATGGTAGTACCGCCGGGGAGGTCGAGATTACTGGTCATCCAGACCTTATTATCGGCAAGTTTCGCGACAGTATAGGACTTAGTTACGCCACCACGAGAATCGGTAAGGGTAGCCGTAGTGCCGACTGTGGTGTTCGCGGCGATGGCGGGGGAGATTTCCTGCATGGTGGAGATGTCGGTGATGT
>CAZZAI010000060.1:0-4342 GCA_964652665.1 uncultured Candidatus Saccharibacteria bacterium | reverse complement strand
CTAGTCAGTTTTCTTCGCGGTTGACTACGCGCCACGCAAAAAATGATTCAGCAAATCAGGGCTGCGCCCGGTACTATCCGGTACTCGCCTTGACTTGCTTCATCATTTTATGCTTGGGCTTGTCAAATGCTCAGAAACTGGCTAGTTTTTTGACAACTCGTTCATTAACTCTTCTCGAGAGAAATCGTGATGTTGTCTTCGCCGACTTTCGCGATTTGATCGAAGGCGTAGTTGGCGTTCTGCTCGAGAGTGTCGGCTTTGGCCTCAGATTTCACGAGATCAATGAAGCGGGCTGGGATGTCGCAAGAAAGCGACAGACGGATATGGTCGTCGGGCTTCAGGCCGGCGGCTTTGCGGGTAGCCTGGACAGCGCGGATGAGGTCACGGGCGAATCCTTCTTCGAGAAGGTCAGGAGTGAGAGTCTTGTCGAGCGAAAGCTCGGTGCCGTTCTCTACCTTCTTGACGTTTACTTCGTCGGCAATAATCTGTTCGTAAAAATCGTCGAGTTTGTCACCTGGGTAGGTGAGGGAGGCGAGGGGCTGGCGAACCTTGATCTGGGCCTCGGTGTCGGACTTTCGCATGCGAAGAGCCAACGCATCAGTAATGATAGCGCGAGTGCGGGACATGTCTTCTAGCAAATGTCCGTGAGATTTGCCTTCGAGAGGAGCCGGCCAGTAAAGGAGATGGACAGAATCGCCTGTGCCGGTGAGTTTCTGGTAGAGTTCCTCGGAGAGGAATGGTGTAAACGGCGCGAGAACAATAGCGGTAAGCCGCAACATTTCATAGAGAGTGCTAAAGGCGGCGAGCTTGTCCTCGCGGTCGTCGTTTTTGCTGAAGCGGCGGCGAGAGCGGCGGACATACCAGTTGGAGAGGTCGTCGATAAAGGGGAGGACAGGCTCGAGAGCTTTCGGGATATTATACTCTTTCATGCCGGTAGTGATGGCGTCGCGAAGTTCGTAGAAACGCTCGATGATCCAATTATCCAAAGGATTGTCTAGCGCAGTGGCACTTGCACTAGATAGTTCTTCGCTACTTAACCCCTCGATCTCGGCGTAGGTAGTGAAGAAGTCGTAGACATTCCAGAGCATGCTGAGTTTTCTGTGGACGTCGGAGACGTCTTTATCGAGCAGGGCGAAGTCCTCGCCGGAGCAGACTGGGCTACTTAAGAGTAGGAAGCGGAGGGCGTCGGCGGAATACTGGTCCATCAGGATGTTTGGGTCAGTGAAGTTGCCGATGGACTTACTCATCTTGCGGCCGTCGTTCCCTGCGATGGTACCGGTGGTAATGACGTTTTTGTAAGCGTTCTTGTGGCCTTTTTTCGCCTTGTCACCGAAGGCGCCAATCTCGGCAAGAGCGGTGTTGACTGCGTGGACGTAGTAGAACCAGGCGCGGACTTGTCCTACATACTCGACGATGAAGTCGGCTGGGTAGTTCTGCTCGAACTTCTCCTTGTTTTCAAATGGATAGTGAAGCTGAGCGAATGGCATGGAGCCGGATTCGAACCAGCAGTCGAGGACTTTGTCGATGCGAGTGAAGTGGTCTAGCACATCCGACGGGTCCTGCCCTGGGCGGGTCCTGCCGGCTTTTCCTCCCCCATCTTCGCTATGGCTCAGCTGGGGGTCCCCCTCCAAAGCCGTCACCCGCCCATGGTCAACGTAGGCGTCGAACTCTATCTCATCTACCCACGGTCTGTGATAATCGTCTAATTCTTTGCCGGAATATTCTTTAAGCTCTTCGTAGGAGCCGAAGACTTTGATGGCGCCGGTCTTCTCGCCTTTCCAGACTGGCATGGCGGTGGCCCAAAAACGATCACGAGAAAGGTTCCAGTCGGGAGCAGCTTCGATGTTTTTTGCGAAACGGCCGTGCTTCAAGTAGCCCGGGAACCAATTGATGTTTTCGTTCTCGGCAAGCATAAGAGGCTTCTGGCCTTCGATGTCAAAGAACCAAGATGGGAAGGCGCGATACATGATGCGCTCTTTACTCCTGGGGTTGAACGGGTATTCGTGCTGGATGTATTCAATTTTGTAGATAATTCCCTTTTCTTCTAGGCATTTGGCGATGAATTTATTGCCAACCCAAATCTGGATGCCGTGTTCGTCGGTGTCACGAACGCCGAGGGCGTGGAGTTTATCGGCGTATTCGGGGATATAGTAGCCGTTCTCGTCGAGAGTGTCAACAAAGTCCATTTCGTCTTGGTGGGCTAGGTAGAGGTTGTAGTCGTCCTCGCCGTAGGCGGGGGCGATGTGGACGATGCCGGTGCCCTCTTCCGCGCCAACAAAGTCGGCAGTGAAGACTTGACAAATTGTGCCGTCGATAGATTCGTAGCTGAGGCCGGCGAGGTCGCTGCCCTTGATATGTTCGAGTACGGTTGGTTCGGCTGTCGGGGCCTGTCCAGACACCTCTTCTTCGGGCCGCTCCGGGGCGCTCGCCCAAGTCTTAGGCCCTTCAGAAGAGGTGTTCTGGCCACCCGACAGCACCTTGCCCAATCGTGGCTCAGCTATAATAAAGACTTCGTCGCCGACTTTTACCTTGACGTAGTCGAGATCAGGGCTGACTGCCAATGCCCTGTTGGCCATGAGGGTCCATGGGGTAGTGGTCCAGGCGAGGAAATACGTTTTTTCGAAAACATCACGATAGAAATCGTTATCTGTAATCATTTTTTCGATGTTTTCAAACTCCGTCTTGGCATACTCGCGACAGAGCTTAAGAATCTGCGTCTCGTCGTCGCCTGGGCGCCAGACAAATTTTTGGAGCTTGCCAGAGGCATCTTTGAAAGTGAAGTGGGCCTCGCCGCGATAAATGTATTCGTTCCAGTAGGTTAGTTTTAGAGCTTCATCTACAAGTTTTTCATAAGCATCTAGTTGACTCGGGTCGAGAGTGACGAGATAGTTGTCTTCGTCTTTTGTATACTCAATGTGAAGAGCAGCGAGTCGATCGGCAATGTCTCCAACTCCCATTAGATAGCTTTTGGCTTTCTTACAGAGTTTGAACTTGACGTAGGCGGATGGGTCGGTGACGGTCTGATAGGCGTCGTTGTCCATGGTGACTTCGGCTTTGCTAACTGGGGTAGCGAATTTTGTGTCATACATGAGGACCTTGCGGCCTTCGTAAATCTTGCCGGCAACGCAAAGTTTCTTGAAGGCCCACCAGACGGATTCCATGAAATTCTTGTCCATGGTGCGGTAGGCGCCTTTGAAATCGACCCAGCGGCCGATGCGAGTGATGGTGTGTTCCCACTCATCGCTGATGTCTTCCATAGATTTCTTGGCGGTCAAGATGTAGTCCTCGAGTGACCATTTGGTGCCGATGTCGCGGCGGTCGGTGATGCCGAGTTGCTTCTCGACGTAGTTCTCCGCTGGGAGGCCGTGGCAGTCCCAACCCCAGACACGTTCGACGTGCTTGCCGTTCATGGTTTGGTAGCGGCCGACAGCGTCCTTAATGGTGGATCCTAGCAAATGCCCGTGGTGTGGGAGACCGGTCAAAAACGGAGGCCCATCGTAGAAAACGTAGGAATTGTCAATGGGGCGCTCCTCGACGGATTTCTCGAAGGTGCGGTTTTTCTTCCACCACTTAGCGATGGCTTTTTCGTATTCGATGGCCTTGCGGCGCTGGCCGGACTGATATTTCATATTGCTCCAATTCTTGGCACGTAAAAGAATGTGCCTTTTGTATTATTATAACACATTTTGGGGTGAGTGGGGAGAGGTTAGCTAGGTGCCATTCTGGTTTTTGAGCAAGAAAATACCCGCTCCGGATGGGGCGGGTATTTGGGTTAATGCGTGGAATAGGCGGTTCCGATATCATTATTGGTGTCGGTGTCGGGCGCCGGATCAATGTTCTTGCCGACATCCGCACCCGCCGTAGGGTCTTTGGGTTTCGAGAGTGGAGTATCCTTAGCGATACGCGGTTTCTCGTCGCTTTTCGGCTCTCCGCCGTTCAACGTCTCGGGGATAGATGCGTCATCGTGGACTTGGGACGTCTCGTCGACGTGGGACTGAGCCTTCTCGTGTGTGTCCATAAGGACAAACATGCATAGAATGACGACTAGCGCCAGGGCGGCCGCGTCGCGGATGGCGGCCATCTTTTCGCCACGCTTCAAATCAAGCGCGACAGCGATGGCGCAGGCTGCGATAACTGCTGACATGGCAAAATTTAAAATGTTCATGTTTTTACCCCCCCAAAATAAAGATTTAGAGGGAAAGCATTAACCAAATAGTAATGTGCTTCCCCCTGTTACTTTAATTATACCACACTTATGTTAAAAAGTCAATATGTATAACACATTTTCGGCCTTGTTTCCTAATTGATATTCAAGACATCAAAATACTGGCATATTATCTGC
>CAZZAI010000059.1:0-4510 GCA_964652665.1 uncultured Candidatus Saccharibacteria bacterium | reverse complement strand
GATAATATGCCAGTATTTTGATGTCTTGAATATCAATTAGGAAACAAGGCCGCTTATAATCCCGAAGTATTGACTTATCAAGCCGATTGTGGTATAATAAGAGGATAGGCATTCGCCAAACGTACATTAAGGAGGGCTAATAATGAAGACAGCATATGTCGCACGAAATCTTACTCACGAGGAGGTATCTCGGCTAATTGAAGATTATGAGCCGAGGTGGTTCCCGAATGTGACGCTCCCCAACATGGATACTTATGACAGCGTCCACGAGTACGCGCCGACCAAGAGCGACCTTAGCGCGGGCGTGACAATCTACTTCCGTAGATGTAGCCTCGTCGAGGAGAAGACCGGCTGGAACGCCGTTTATCTTGAATCGTGGCGCGGCTTCTCTGCGAGCCGGCGAAATCTTTTCGTCAGCCCTGCCATGATGACCCCTGCTCCCTCTTATTGAGGGAGCTTTCCTTTAGGGAATCCTAGGCCAGTGTCGCTTTTGTAGACGAGTTACAGAGCAACGCTCTGCGGGATGCTAGGAAATTGAGATTTTGGTAATTTTGTGACGAAAAATTCTTGACATAACTCAGCTTATGCTTTATTATAGATATAAGCTGGTACGCTTCACGGGGTTCCACTGAGAGATTAGTGGAGTGTGGAGACTTACATTAACAAAAACAAAAACAGCGGATTAAAACAAACCAATGTGCCCCAGGGTGGGCGCGTAACAGCACATTAAGAGGTGACGGAAACGTTACCTCTTTTTTGGTTGACGAAGAATGGGCTAAACCAAATACTGGGCAGGGTGGCTAATCTGCGAGCAGGCTTAAGTAGCTATCCGGACAGGGTAGTTTGGCTTTGGCCCTGCTTTATGCTATAATGATAAGTATGATTAGATTCACGATTATTACACTTTTCCCCGAGGCACTGGAGCCATATTTGTCGTGTTCGATGATGTGGAAAGCAGCAGACAGAGGGCTGGCCGAGTTTAACTTCGTGAATCTGCGCGACTATGGGCTGGGACCGCATCACTCGGTGGATGATACGCCTTACGGCGGTGGTGATGGGATGCTACTGCGGTGTGAGCCAGTCTTCAATGCGATAGAGGATATCAAGAGAATAGACCCGACGGCGAAAGTGATTCTCCCGACACCAGCGGGGGAGATTTGGAATCAAGAGATGGCGCGGCGTCTTGCTGGGGTAGCAGAGTCGAATTATGACGAGACGGCACCGCTCGAAGGTAGCGAAGAAAAGTCAAGTAGTGATACGGCGGACCGACATTATATCATCTTGTGTCCTCATTATGAGGGGTATGATGAGCGGATTCTCTCGATCGTGGACTACAAAATATCGCTTGGCAAGTACGTGCTGACCGGTGGAGAGCTCGCGGCACTGATTATCATCGACTCGGTGGTGAGGCTAATTCCGGGGGTACTCGGCGGAGAGAAGTCGGCCGCGATTGAATCTTTCTCAGAGGGAGACAATCTAGAGTATCCGCAATACACGAAGCCTTATGATTTTCGCGGGATGACGGTACCAGATGTACTTTTGTCAGGGAACCACGGCGAGATTGCTAAGTGGCGAGCAGAGCATAGTGGCAAGGTAGATAGGACAGATGAATCTCGGTGATACAGTAGAGCATCTTAAGGGGGTCGGGCCGAAGAAGGCCGAGATTCTTCGCAAAGCGGGGATATCGACTTTGCGAGATTTTTTCTACAATCTACCAAGGGACTACGAAAGCTACCAGGCGGCGAAATCAATCGCCGAGATGCGCCCGGGAAAGGTAGTCATCCGGGGCAAAATCTCCGACCTCAAGGCGCGAAGGGCCCGGAGGCGGAATTTGTCGATTATCGAGGGGGTGATTCGCGATGATACTGGGGTGGTGAGGACGGTCTGGTTTAATCAATCTTATCGGATGCGGCAGTTTGATGAAGGTAAGGAATACTTCTTTACTGGGGTCTATGAGCTCAAAAACGGCCGCTGGCAGCTGACTTCGCCTTCGAGTGCGCTGGTAGCCGATATTGACCCGAGAAGTGGCCTCAGTCCCGTCTACGTGGCCCACGGAGGCATGAAATCGAACGATTTTCGTAAAATTATCGAAGCAGCAAGAGATAAATTCGCGATGATTCCGGATTTACTACCGGGAGTGAAGAGCGGGGAACGCCGAGATGCGCTTTTCAAGGCGCATTTCCCGAATGATGTGAGAGAGGTGGAGCAAGCGCGGGGATATTTGGCGTACGAGGAGATTTTTGAGCTGTTACTCGCGGCAAGGCTGAACCGAACCGAGAATGAGCGTCTAGCGGCGGTGCCAATAAAGTTCGATGCGGAAAAAGTGCGAGATTTTGTTGGGAAGCTGCCTTTTCGGCTGACAAATGCTCAGAGACTGGCGGCTTGGGAGATTTTCCAAGACATGGAGAAGGCGCGGCCGATGAATCGGCTCTTACAGGGCGATGTCGGGGCGGGCAAGACGATGGTCGCGACGATGGCGGCATATGAGGCAGTGATGGGCGATGTACAGGTGGCGATTCTAGCGCCGACGGCGATTCTGGCTCAGCAGCATTACGAGGGAATATCGGAGCTGCTAGCGGGATTTGGCATCAAGACTGCGCTACTGACTGGGGCGACTAAGGGCAAGGCTGAGCTGAAGCGGGCAATCTCTAGCGGCGAAATCAATATCGTGATTGGGACGCATGCGCTACTTACGGATGACACAAAGTTCAGCCGCCTAGGGCTCGTGGTGATCGACGAGCAACATAGATTTGGCGTAGAACAGAGGCAGAGACTAATGCTAAAGTCACCAGCGGGACTGGCTCCGCATCTGTTATCGATGACGGCAACACCGATTCCGCGATCGCTACAGCTCACGGTGTTTGGCGATCTCGATGTATCGGTACTGGGGCAGCTGCCTGCGGGGAGGAAGCCGGTGACGACGCGTATTCTGACAGAGGTAGAGATGAAAGAGCGACTATATCCTGCGATGTGTGAAGTGATGGGACGGAAGCCGGATGCGCGACGGCACGGGGCAAATGCGCGGGGGCAACAGATTTATTGGATCGCAAAGGCCGTGGAAGATGGTAGTATGATGTTGAGGACTGGAGATAGAGCTAAATCTGACAATCGGGCTCAGAATGGTGGTAATTCTAGTGCTGGTGCCAGCAGTAACCTTGAGGTCACCAGCGTAAAGACCCGCACGAAGCGGCTGCGCGAAGTTTTTCCTGATAAACGAATAGAATTCTTACACGGTAAGATGAAGCCCGCCGAGAAGGATGCCGTGATGGCAGAATTCGCAAGTGGGAAAATTGATATCCTGGTGTCCACGACAGTGGTGGAGGTGGGGGTAGATGTCCCGAATGCAACCTTGATGGTAATTGAGAATGCGGAGACGTATGGGCTAGCGCAATTACATCAGCTGAGGGGACGCGTCGGGCGAGGGGAGAGCGAATCGTTTTGTTTCTTACTTACCTCTGGAGATACGCGGCCCACGCGGCGGCTACGCGAAGTGGAGAAGAGCAATGACGGGTTTCATCTTGCGGAGGTAGATCTGAAGCTACGGGGACCGGGCGAGATTTATGGTGCCCTGCAGCACGGGGCGCTAGATCTCAGGATCGCCTCTTTATCGGACACAAAGACAATAGCGCGAGCGCAAAAAGACGTGGAGCGGTTCTTGCCGGAGATTTTGAATGGGCGAGCAGATATGGTAAAATATAAAGAACTGATGGATGGCATCAAACGCTACCAACAGATAACAACACTAAATTAGGAGGTTTATGACGAGAGAGAAGAATAGGCGACATAACAACATGATGGTCGCTCCGGACGAGGGCAAGATAAGGCGTAGCGCTAGGGGGAAGCACGGAAATAGTCAGGGCCGGCAGGCCGGTGGCTTCGTGAAGATAACAGGTGGAGAATTCCGCGGGCGCAAGATTGTAACCCCTGGTGGTGCGACGCATCCGATGGGGGAGCGAGAAAGGCTTGCGCTGTTTAATATCCTCGGCGATGATATAAGAGGTAGATATGTGATGGACATATTCTGCGGAGGCGGTACGCTTGGGATAGAGGCGCTGTCGCGGGGGGCGAGATTCGTATTATTCGTAGATTCGAGCGAAAACGCCGTAGAGACTACAAATGAGAACTTACGAGCATTAGGATTATACGGTCTACGGGGCGGAGCGATTCTTAGCGACATCACGCGCTCGGCAAGGACGGCGACAGACAGATACGAACTCGTCATCGCAGACCCACCATATGATAAATATAGCGAAAAAATGATTAAAGATTTGCCTAGGCTAGTAAGCGATGGCGGAGTATTCGTCTTATCGCACCCTGGTGAAGCGCCGGAGCTAGAGGGACTGACTCTCGCAAAGTCGCGAAAATATGCTGGGGCCACGATTTCGTTTTACCAGAAATTGATGGAAGAGTAATTATTTGCGAAGGGCTGTCTTAGAGGCCATGCTCGGCGTTGTTTGGCCTTGTTTCCTAATTGGACAAAAAATGAGAGTATGTTATGCTTAAATTATGG
>CAZZAI010000058.1:0-4552 GCA_964652665.1 uncultured Candidatus Saccharibacteria bacterium | reverse complement strand
TATTCTTAAAAATTTGTCCTTTTGTCTAACTTGGCTCATAAATCTCCTTAAATAATATTTAAACTACGTTATTGTAATTATAGCACAAAATACTTATGTTTGGGATGTATTTAGCAGACAAAAATGGAAGGTTTTTTAACGGCTATCTACAGAAAAAAAGCCGAAAATTCGGCTTTATATTCCTCTTGGTGGAGTATGCGGGACTTAAACCCGCGACCTCCGCAATGCGAATGCGGCGCTCTATCGGCTGAGCTAATACCCCGTAACTTAATTATATCATATTTTTAGAAAAATGGGTGAAAAATGAAGGCTAATCCTGCTCCATCATTTAAGCCTAAATAATGGAGCAGAGCTAAATCTCTAGTCGATGCCTGGTACCGGGAAGGAATGTGACAGGGCAACAACCTCGGAATGGATCTTTTCTAGCTCGTCGGTATAGCTATCTAACTGCTCTTCGGAGCTGGCTTTTTTACAAATATCTGCGACTTGTTTCATCCAACTCGCTAGCTTTTTCATCTCATGTTCGCCGAGTCCGCGAGTAGTAATGGCCGGTGTGCCAAGACGAACGCCAGACGGACGGAAAGCAGCACCAGCATCATGTGGGAGTGAATTAGCATTCAGGGTGAGACCGACTCTGTCAAGGGCGCGTTCGTAGAGTTTGCCGTCGAAACCGAAGGATTTTTGGACGTCGATCAGGATTAGGTGATTGTCAGTACCGCCGCCCTGAAGAATGAAGCCGTGGCTCTTTAGCTCTTCGGCTAAGGCATGAGCATTCTTGATGATATTCTCGGCGTAAGCCTTAAACGCTGGCTCGAGCGCTTCGCCAAAAGCAACGGCTTTCGCGGCGATGATGTGCTCTAGCGGACCGCCCTGAGTCCCCGGAAAGACGGCGCGGTCGATGAGAATGGGGATATTCTCTAGTGTATGCTCGGGCTTCTTGAGAGGGGAGGCGATGCGGCCTCTCGAGAGGATGAGTCCACCACGAGGCCCGCGTAGAGTCTTGTGGGTGGTCGTCGTCATCACGTCGAAGCCGTGGTCGAGCGGGTTGGGGTGGACGCCCGCAGCAATCAAGCCGGCGACGTGCGCCATATCGGCCATCAGTAATATCTCGTGTCCAAATTTCGCGGCGGCCTGATCGCGAATAGCGGCGATGCGGTCGAAATCGGGGATTTTCATAAAGGCCGAATAGCCTACCAAGATCAGACGGGGGTCCTCAGACAGAGCCTTTTTCTCGAAATCGTCATAATCGATGTCGCCGTCTGCGGTAACGCCGTAGCCGACAAAATGATAGATGTGGGCCGATTGAGTGACTGGAGCGCCATGAGTAAGGTGCCCGCCCGCAGGGAGACTCATACCGAGCACCGTGTCGCCTGCTTTAAGCCAGGCAAAATATACAGCGTTGTTGGCTTGAGCGCCAGAGTGCGGCTGGACATTGGCGTGGTCAGCGTGAAAAAGGCGACAAGCGCGGTCAATCGCAAGGCGCTCGATACGATCGATATTCTTTTGCCCGCCGTAATAGCGGTAGTTCGGAAGTATTTCGGTGGCGATTTTTGTCTCGTCCCAGCCGGGGATACCCTCAAAACTGGGATACCCTTCAGAATATTTATTTGTGAGAATACTGCCCATAGCGGTGAGGACGTTTTTTGAGACGTAATTTTCGCTTGGGATGAGCTCAAGGCCATCTCGCTGGCGGGTTTTTTCTTGGTCAATTAAATCAAATACAATATCTTTCATAAAATCTCCATATTCTGAGCGGGTCCTGCCGCGTCTATTCCTTCCCACAGCTCCACCCTTCGGGCGCTCTGTGGGAGCCCTTCCAGACGCGTCACCCGCTCGGATTATTACTATTTCTTACTATATTTCACGAAGGAATAAGCTAAATCATCTTCCTTTCCTTTCCGGATTATTTCGCGAGTGTACTCGTCTAGGTTGAAAACAGGGAAAAAACTATCGGCATCGGGCGCTATGGAATCGACTTCGGTGAGGTAGAAATGCTGGGCGAAGGGCAAAGCCTCGTAATAAACCATCGCGCCACCGATGACAAAAAGCTCTTCTTCGGAGTCGGCCCAAGACTCGAGAAATTGCCTTAGGTGTGTGACGGGCTCGACAGTGTCGGGCAGTAGTTCTGGGTGTGAGGTAATGACGAAATTGGTGCGGCCAGGGAGTGGGCGCCCGATGGAGTCAAAAGTCTTGCGCCCCATCAAGATGGGGTGCCCTAAAGTGACCCTCTTAAAATATTCCATGTCTTCTTTGATATGGAAAACTAGCTGGTTATTCTGCCCTAGTTCACGATTCTGGCCGATGGCTGCGATGAGACTAATCATATCTACTCCGTAATCTGAAACTTAATTGGTCCAAGGTGCTCGTAATTCTCGAGTCTGATGTCTTTTAGCTCTTTTGATGAGTCGAAATCGCCAAACTTGTGAATCTCGGGGTTCAGCCAGAGCTTCGGGGTGGGCGGGAGAGTGCCAGACTGCACTGCTTCATCATAGCGGGCGATGTGCTCCCTGATGCCATCTATCTGATTCTCGTAAATATGAGCGTCGTTCGTAATGAAAGTAAACTGGCCTGGTCGCGCGCCGATGCACTGAGCGATGAGGTGGCAAAGCACGGCATACTGAGAGATATTAAATGGGAGACCTAGTGGAGTATCGGTAGAACGAGAGGTGACGAGGAGATT
This sequence comes from uncultured Candidatus Saccharibacteria bacterium, assembly GCA_964652665.1. Lineage (GTDB taxonomy): Bacteria > Patescibacteriota > Saccharimonadia > Saccharimonadales > Saccharimonadaceae > Nanosyncoccus. The sequence continues at coordinate 1,872 of CAZZAI010000058.1, read as the reverse complement.
AAGGCGGCCATCGATCAGATTCCACTGTGAATTCCAGACGCAAGAGGGGAGAGCGGCGGTCGGGAGCCACTCGTTCTGCCAGAGTGACATAATCATGCGACGGTTGCCCGGATTCTTTTCTAGGGTCTCGATTAGATTATTGATGAGATCGTAGCGTTTCACGATCCATCCATAAGCGGTGCCGATGGTATGAGCAAAATCGGTTGCGGGCTCGCTCGGGTGAGTGTCGCGGAAAAGCTGATTGATGTTGCGTCCCATATAGGTGCCATCCTCAGCAATCTCCCATTCGTCCCAAATTTTGACACCGCGGTCTCGCAGCCAGCGGACATCATTACTCGCCTGCTGATAAATCCAAAGCATCTCGAGAGTAGCAGTCTTAAAAGCGACTTTCTTGGATGTCAGAATCGGAAACTCTTCCCCGAGGTCGAACTGGAGGACTTGATGGGGCAGACGAATAGTGCGAACTTCTTGCTGTCCCTGTGCGATATGATCAGGAATGGCGGACGCCGCTGCGCCGCCGCGCTCGTCTACCTTCTTGTAATTCGTAACTTTCTCACCATGTTCCAAGATGCGCCGGCACAGGTCGATATATTGGTCGTCAAATTTGCTCATTTTACCTCCGTTTTCTTAATTATATCATAGATTGATGTGTTTGGATATAAAAATAGACCCGTAGGGTCTATCGGCGAAAATGGTGGGGTCGCTCCATCTCTCCACACCCTCATCGCCGTGGACTTGTGTGACTAGTGTAAATTTTACAAGATTCGTCAGGTGACGACGAAGCGAACGACCAAGCTCTACTCCAATTCTGCGCTGGTTTCCTCACGCCACGATAATTTTTACAACATTTCACCCAATCCTACGACAAATACAGTGTTGTCTCCGGATGGGGAAATGTTGTAAAAATTATATGGGTTCGTCAAAGGCGCGGAATTGGAGCAGAGCCTTGGTCTCGGAATACATTCTGGGGGGGGCGGGCAAGCGAGCAAGCACTCGGCAGCCAACTAATAAGCTACTTAAGTATACACCTAACAGAGGCACCGTAGATTCGAAAGTCGCCATTCGTCGGATACACAGCCGAGGAATAGACAAGGAGGTCGTGCATATAGATGCCATCGTTATCGCCATGGCTATCGTAGTAAGTAGACGACCAGAAGCGGCCGAGGCGGCCCTGATAGCCCGCTGAACTATCGGTGAAGCTCCCGGAAAGCGGCGTAGAGAGGGCGTTCTGGAAGTTAGTTACATTGCTTGAGTAGGCGGTGTAAAGAGCTTGATATTCACCGGAGCTACCGCCAGTAGGCATACGCCAGCCTTTAGGACAGATGTCGTAGGATGCGTTGCTGAGACCTAAGCCATAACGATAACAGTAAGTACCAGCTGAGGCAGCACAATAGTTATAATAGACGCCTATTTTCTTAGAGCCATTGCCATAGCCAGTAGTGGTATTATTCTTATAAGCTGAGTTAATATATGCTGCCTCATAGCTATTAGACTGTGAACTGGAGGCTGGGAGAGTGTAGTTGCCATTGGTATTGGAGTCTGCAGTGGTGAGAGATATGGCAGACGAACCGCCAAGGCGGAGGTTGTCTAGCATCCAACATTTGCCGTCTGCTAGTTTCTGGACTAGGTAAGCTTCCTGGTCGCGGTTATCGTACACGGTTTTAGCTGTAGTGGTACAGTCGCCGGATGTCATATTTTGCATGTAGAGCTTATTGCTCGGTATCGCAACCGACGTCTGGCTGATGTACCCACCATTATCACGATTGTCGTACATGTAGAGATGCGTGATATAGGTTTGGTCGTAGTGACCGAATGTGGCGGGAGTAATATCACAACGATAGGCATTAGCACCAGAGTCCCAGACAGCATTAA
>CAZZAI010000057.1:0-4743 GCA_964652665.1 uncultured Candidatus Saccharibacteria bacterium | reverse complement strand
ATGCTACACCTACTTGGTCTAGAACATCTGGTTCTGGTACACTTAATGCTACTTCTGGTACTAGTGTTACCTTTACTATGACTACAAGTGCTGCTACTGTAACTGCTACGAGTAGTGCTTCTAACGTAGCTCAAACAGTAACACTGTCTAAAAATACTGGCGTCAGCGGTATTAGCATAGGAGGCACAAATTACACGGGTACTAGTGCAAGCCTAAACTGCGGTACATACAATATATCTGGTAACTACTCTACCAACTATGAGTTCTCCAGCTGGTCCACGGCAAGTAATGTATCCGTAGCTAGTACTTCTACTGCCTCTACTACTATGACGGTGAATGGCGCCGGGACGTTGACACTTAATGCGAAGAGTAGCATTATTACCATCGCCGCAGGCTCTTCTACAGCTATGCAGGATGTTTCTAGTAAGGCCGCCGGTGGCTGCCCGTCTAGCTTAACTACTGGTACTGCCTATCAGCTCAAAGACTCACGTGATAATGAAGTATACTATGTAGCAAGACTAGCCGATGGTAACTGCTGGATGCTAGACAACCTACGTCTTGGCGGTTCGTCTGCTATATCTCTCACTACAGCAAATACCAATAGTAATGGCAACTTCACCTTACCAGCTGGTATTACTTCAGACTTCGGCTCCTTCACTGCTGCACAGATTAACGTCGCCAGTAAAAATACTACCACCACCGGCTATGGCTCTGGATCTAAGAAAATAGGTGTATATTATAACTATTGTGCCGCCTCGGCTGGTACTTACTGTTATGATTGGATCTCAGGTACCGGCAACGCATCCTACGACATCTGCCCTAAAGGCTGGCGTATGCCTACTGGCGGTAGCTCCGGTGAATACCAAGCTCTTTACACTGCTTACTCAAGTAATGTTACGAACTTTATGAACGCCCTCTCTACGCCGCCTTCCGGGATATTCTCCGTTAGTTCGGTGATCGGTCAGGGTACCTACGGCGGCTTCTGGTCGTCTACGTACGGCGATGGTAGCAATATGCTCTACCTCTACGTCGATTTCGATTCCTCGATTGTGAGGATAAATAACGACGCTCGGATCCGCGGCTACTCTGTTAGGTGTATACTTAAGTAGTTTATTAGTTGGTTGCCGAGTGCTTGCTCGCTTGCCCGCCCACCAGAATATGCCCCGAAACCAAGGCTCTGCTCCAATTCTGCGCCTTTGACGAACCCATATAATTTTCACAACATTTCCCCATCCGGAGACAACACTGTATTTGTCGTAGGATTGGGTGAAATGTTGTAAAAATTATCGTGGCGTGAGGAAACCAGCGCAGAATTGGAGTAGAGCTTGGTCTATCCATAGCGCAGTTCCGGCGGAGCTTTGAAAAATTTGCCCGGCGCGCCGCTCACCGCGAACGTATTCCGCCTAGACAAAACTATCAATTTGTAGTATAATATATCCATATTTACGCACCTTAACATAATCTGAAGTTTCATTGAGAGGGGGTATATGTAATCTGTCCACAAAGTTTTCGCATCTATCTTATTTTATATGGAGGGGAACATAATGAGTTTTGCTTGCTTTCTTTTTGCTTTGGCTTGGTACAGCGTAATCCCGTTTCTTCTGTTTGAAACCGCGAAACAAGGAGTTAACAATCCAGGACTGATATTACTAGAGACAGCAATAATTATTTGCTTCAGTTGGTTCGGTACGACAGCCCTAGAGGGCGGCATTGCCAGTTTGAAGGAGAGGAAAACCACACCCACAGGAAAAAATAAGCAATCATTCCTAAGTACACCAGAATCCATTCGAGATTATCTGCGGGAAGCTCGCGCGGGCTACAATGTAGGAAGTGTGATGCACGACAAGATTTGCCATATCATCGAGCAGCTTAATGACATTAAATCCACAAGGGAGAATTGTCGTCAGCTTTTTAAAGCCAACGACATCACTTCGCTAGATGAAGTCATCGAGTTGCTAGGTGATATTGAAAATGCTGTTTGTATGCATGGTATCAAGCGTCTCGTCAATTATCATCTAGCTGGCGCTGAGCGTCTTTTTCTCGATCATTACAATCATATTTGCGATAAGAATCAGAAACTCATTACCGAGGCCCATCGCATTGTCGAAGAGCTTGCCGATTTCATCAATGGCGGTATTCCTCAGGATGAGATTACATACCGCGTCGAGGAATTTCGCCGCCAGCTCTCTAGCTTTGTGAAAACCGAAGACGAAGAAATGCTTCAGTCGACTCAGTCTTCAGGGGTGAGCTCCGAAATCGCCGACTCGGCCTATGCGAATTAACACTGCCATGAGTTGCGATATGGACAATAAAATTTCGATAGACCCGCGTCTCACCGCTCGGCTCACCAAATACCCAGATCGCCTTACCGCCATCGAACGCGACTATAACAAGGCGGCGCAACTCATGTCTAGCTATGAGGTAGATGAGCAGGGTCAACTGAGTAGGGAAATAGAGCGGTTTACTACGCGGCTTCGCGAATATCACCTCGCACTTTATCTGTGCATTGAACAAGCGAATGCTCTTTGCATCGATCTCCACAAAGAACTAGCGTACCTCAGCAAGAAGCCAGATTGCAATCTTGTTTTCAACACGAAAGCTACTCTGGAGACCGAACTCGCCGTCCTTCGCGCGTTGCGCGCTCAGATGGAGGATTCCCTCGCTTTTGCAAAACAAGCTCGCAAGAATCTCAAGACTATCAAAGAGACTTGTAATCTAGCCGCTCTTATCCGTCTCTGTAAGTCTTGGTCTGATTACGCGACAGAGTCTCGCATGAAATGAGTCGTGAAGCTTCCAGATAGCGCCCCCACGCGGGGCGCTTTTTATTGTTACTCAGGCCCCTAGCTAGGCCAAAGGTTCCGTAATTCCACCAAGCAGAATCAACGACAATAGTATTTTACCGTAATCTATGCTACACTTATCTCATGACCATTACCGATTTTCGTACCCGCCTTATGGCCCTTGCGGACGATTCCTACCGCGAGTTTACCGCAAAGGGAATCACCACTGAATATCCTATTCTCGGTATCCGCATCCCCGACCTCCGCGCTCTCGCCCGTCAGATTATTAAAGATGGCTCTGCGGAGCCGTTTCTCGAAATCGCCCCCACTTCTTTTGAAGAAGTCACTACGCAGGGTATCGTCATTGCCTCCCTCCCGTACGACGAGATGAAACTCCGTCTCCCAGACTTCACCGACCATATTGATAACTGGTGTACTTGTGATACTCTCGCAAACACCGCAAAATCCATCAAAACTCATCGCGACGACTTTCTCACCATCATCGACCGCCTCCTAGACAAGAACACCGAGTTCAGCGTTCGCACTGCTCTAGTTTGCCTCCTTGACCATTACGTCACCGAGGGCTATCTCGCCGTCATTTTTGACCGCATCTCCCATGTCGCACGTGACGATCGCTACTATGTTAAGATGGCTACCGCTTGGCTCATCGCCGAATGTTTCATCAAGTACCCAGAGGATACCTACCCGCTTCTTGCCTCACGCGACTTTCTCCCCACCTGGACCCATAATAAGGCCATCAGCAAGATTCGCGACTCCTACCGCGTCCCTGACGACGTCAAGTCTCATCTCGCCACCCTCCGCAAATAACCCAAAATGTGTTATAATACTGATATGAACGACTACTCAAGGTTTCTCAATATCTACGCAAACGTTCCAGATAAATTACGAAATGGTATCATTGCCGTTATCGAGGATAAGCCATATAGCTGGAATTCATCATATCTTGAGATATCCGCTGGCACCGAGCTCGGCCAAAAGATTTACAACCAACTTATCAAAATGGAGATAATATAATGGACGATTTTCAAAAACTTGTTTACACCAGGTGGCAAGCTTTTCCAAAGGGCTATTCTATTTCCGTCGGAGATTATGGTACTATTACAAAAGAAGAGGCCCTTGCTCATCTGAAAGAGAATGATGAGCTCGGCCAAACTCTCATTGCGATCGACCGAAACTATTTTAATGCCATCAAATCAGGGGCTATCTATGAAAGTTTTAATAACTAATCCAGAAATGGATGGTTTCACCCGCTATCTCTTGGCGTGGTCCAGAAGACTCATCAAAGAGATGTCCCCTCGTCACGATTTTTTTCATCTCGACAAGAGTAAGTCTACCCGCCACAGGTTCGAGGGTATGATCAGAAAAGTATCCCCTGATTTGATTCTACTCAATGGTCATGGCGCCGAGAGCTACGTATTGGGCCATAATAATGAGCCGCTCGTAGATTTTAATAATGTAGACCTACTCAGTGGAAAAACTATCCATGCGATGTCTTGCCATTCCGCTAGGAAACTTGGTCCAGTAGCCGTTGCTCATGGCGCAAAGGCATATCTTGGATACGACCAACCATTTTTTGCATCCAGAATGGATGACAAGATTTCCAATCCGTTGGAGGACACTACTGCCGCCCTCTTTCTAGACCCAGCTTTCATCGCGCAAAAAGTTCTTATCGGCGGCAAAGCTCCATCGGAGGCTGTCGCGCTAGCAAAGAAAGAGTTCAATCGCAGTATCGTGAAGGCACTCACTAGCCCTATTCAATCCGACAATGATCAATTTGTCGGTCTTCTCCTCTGGGACCGCGACCATCTCGTATCCATAGAATAGGGTTTATGGTATGGTCGACGGAGTCTTCCTACTCACGTTAGCCTAGCCCTTAATAGAAAATGTGGGCCTTGTTTCCTAATTGGACAAAAAATGAGAGTATGTTATGCTTAAATTATGG
>CAZZAI010000056.1:0-4910 GCA_964652665.1 uncultured Candidatus Saccharibacteria bacterium | reverse complement strand
GTGACGTTTGGGTCAAGTTTGAGCCGAACGAGCCAGGCAAGGGCTTTGAGTTTATCGATCAGATTAAGGGCGGCGTGGTGCCTCAGGAATACCGCAAGCCGGTGCAGAAAGGTATCGAAGACACTTTGGCTGGCGGTGTGATTGCCGGATACCCAGTAGTAGATGTAAAAGCTACACTTTATGATGGTAGCTACCACGATGTCGACTCATCTGAGCTCGCATTTACCCTCGCAGGTGCGCTTGCTACCCGTGAAGGTATCAAGAAGGCGAATCCGGTGCTACTGGAACCAGTGATGAAACTCGAGATTACCACCCCAGAAGAGTTCATGGGTGACGTAATTGGTGATATCAACTCTAGACGAGGCCGCATCGATGAGATGGAGGATTTGAACGGTGGCGCGAAGCTCATCAAGGCCTTCTGCCCTCTCGCGAACCTCTTTGGATATACCGGTGATCTCCGCGGTATGACACAAGGTCGCGCAGCATCCTCGATGGAGCTAAACGGCTACGAAGAAGTACCACCTAATGTAGCTGCCGAGATTATCGAAAAGCGCAACTCGAAATAATGTATCCCAATTCAAAATACCCCCTAAAATTAGGGGGTATTTTGTTGTTGACTTTTGATTAATTGTTTAATATAATGGATTTATTATAAGCAAAAGGATTATAAGATGAATAGAGATGGGGAGAGAATTGGACAAAGTGCCCTAGTGGGCGACAGCAATAAAACAAATAGTGGCGATCCAGCAAACAACAAAGATATGGTGGGAGAATACAGCGACAGAAGTCGAGATGACCTTAAGTCGCGGGGTGAAATGGTGAATAAGGGTGCGTTTGAAAGCTTAGCCCCATTCAATAAGGCCAACACCGAGCTATCAAATGAGCGGGAAGAAGATGTCTATGGACTAGAGTTCTCAAGGCGGATAGAAGCCTATGATGACGTAATGCTAGTGGTCGGAAATAGACTTGGCAAGGAAGCTGAAGAACGTGTGGCGGGTGAGATCGCAAGAATCGAAGAAGTCGAGTCAAAAACCTTATCGGCGATTGAAAGGCGTGGCGAGGCACTGCCAGCTGACATAACTGATGCGGCGAGATCGCTGAGCATTATTGGAATAAACGCCTACAATCTAACTCCGGATGAGACCAAGGCAGTATATGATTATTCTACGGATGCCACCAAAGAAATTAGAGAGCAAAAGGTCGAGAAAGTTGCTGATATATTATTCCACTCTATCAATGGCGTAAGATCGACGAGAGATGGCACCGACCCAGCATTTTATAATCCACTTGAAGTACAAGATAAAGACGATCTTAGGTCTCGCTATAAGGAATATAGCGAGGGGATGCTCGACACAGAACGCGGGTTTGATATCGATGCAGTAATTAACAGGAAGATTAGCAATAGAGAAGTTTCTTTTAACGAAGAGGAGAATCTGCGTGCGATTCTTGAAGATATGGATGAGTGGACAGTAGAGGATTTGCTCGCAAATGGTTACATTGAAGAAAGCGATCTATATGTAATCGGGCCGTTTAATGGGCGAGATTTAGAAAAAGTTGATTCATACAAGAGACGAACTTGGTCAGAAGTGACACCGGATCAGTCGATCAATGGCTTGTCGGCACTGCTCGACAGGACGGTCAATCCGCACACTGAAGGGATCCAGAGTGATTTGGTGTATGATTATGTGGCGGGTGAGATTATGAAGTCAAGGAGGCTTGGCGCGAGCGAGATGATGACAGCGGCGGCGGCGGTCGGGCTTGAAGCAATTAATGAGTACGGCAAAGACATGCCAAATATGCTAAAATCATCGCTCAGCTATTTGTCGTATTATTCTGCCAAGATGCTAGGCTATCGTACAGACGAGTTAAAACAGCGTTACAAAGCAGCACGTCCGGTCAATGCGAAGTTTTATGACGAAGTTGCCAAAATGGCGCAGGGTCTGTCTGACGATAGACGTGAATATCTCGAAAAAAACTATACTGGCTACCTAGAGAAAATGGACGACCACTTGATGATCGTAATGGATACCCTTAAAGCGAAAGACGTCGGCGAAAGCTCGCTCTTCTCAGATGAGGATGATTAATGCGAAAAAAGTCGCCCGAATCGCAATCAATACAGAACTCTGCGCCGGAGGCGGCGCGAGATTTTGGTGCCGACAACGTGCCGGAAGCGAGTTCGAGGCTGCCATCTTCGGAAGAGCTTAAGGAACGCGGCAAAAAGGTAGCCGCAGAGATGCAGATGCCGCCTAGCGCTGAAGTGCCTGTGCGGACGCGGATTCTGATGAATGAACTAAGCGACAAAGACGAGTCTGGTTTTTTAGTTGACACCGCATCTTATGACGAGGCGATAATCGATACTTTTGGACTCACCTATGGAGGTCGACGATTTGATTTTAATGACAACATGAAACAAAAAATCCATTTTGCAGTATTGAAAGATGCCGCAAAAGATACTCAGACGGTATCGGAGCTCAAAGAGAGCTGGCATGCGCCGATGAACGAAGTGTGCAAAATGACAAAAAGCGCATTTAGCGAAGATGCAAGGCACGAGATTCGAGCGGAATATGAGGTAAAAATTGCAGATTTAAAGGCAAAAATTCGCGCATTGCCTAAAAACCTTTCAAATGAAAGAATGACAGATGAGGAAAGATCTAATTTCAACGATAGACGCGACGCTTTCATCATGGAAGAGCTCAGCATAGATAACCAAGAATTACGAGAGTTGCGGTCGTTTGCGCCGAGTACCTGGCTAAAACCCATTGCGAGTAAGTTAAATCTGCTAACAAGACGGGGTAAGATGACGGGGAATTGGACAGTTGGCTGGCAAAATGGTGAACCGTATAAGGATGGAAAGAAAATTCAGGTACTAGAAGAGAAACTGGGACTGAATGGAAGAAACGCATTTGAATTAATGGGGCCAATTCAGAAAAATGAAGAGCCGGCAAGAGCCCTGCGGCTAGCCTCGCTTTTGCTTGCAGTTGCAGAGAATAACGAGAATGGAGCAAAGAAGGATCAGACTATTCTCGATAAGCTCTACCGCGCTTCTGGAACGCTGAGTGGGGTGGATCAGAGGAGTTTTGAATATTCGGTCGAGGAATATAGAGAGCTGTGTGACCAGGCAGAGTCAATCCTTGCCGCACAGCTTGGCGAGAATCTTGCAAAAGAAGAGCGCGCATATCTAGACAAGATTTACAGGATGCATTTTCCGCTATACCGAGTGGCGCTCTATAAGTTTACCTACCCAAAAAGCGAGGAGGCGGATCGGTTGCAAGGAGAAATACGGAAGCTAAAGGAGGAACGCGATAAAAAGATTGAAGATTCGCTAGAGAGAGAAGAGGAGCGGTGGTTTGTGAATTTTGGATACGGGCTGGCGCACAAGGTGTTTCCGCGAATAGAAGCAAGAGAAGTGTTTTGGTTGCCGACTGGAGTAACAATTCTTGACGCGAATGGGCAACTTAAGCACCAGACAGTGCCTCCGCTTTCCGAAAAAGTGCTTAAGCTAATGCCGGAAAAGCTACATGACGGATGGAAACGAGCCTGGGCTGCGCAGCGAACTAGATATGACAAAGTGGCGAGAGAGACCGTGAATCGGGAGGTGGAGCAGCAGAGCGAAGTCGTAAGCGATGAGACTAATAGCGAGTATCTAGCAGTAGCAAAAAAATACAGCTTAGAAAAACCTCACATCATAGACGAAGAGACAGGTAAGATACTAGAACAACCGCATGCAAGAGATGCCGCGATAATTGATGCCATAATGAGTTCGAAGGTAGGACCATTTGTAAGGGGGGTAATGATTGATGCGCCACAGAAGCCGGTGACCCTGAAAGATACCAGAATAGCACTACTTAAGTACTTATCTGGAGAGGAGGCACGATGCGAGCTACTATTCACGCGCGATGCGGAGCTAAAACTGGGGTCGATACGTTCGTTGATTGATGAAACTCCGGCCGATAAGGACAGTAAAATAGAAGAACGGCTGAGCGTACATTTTGCTTTGGCGCTTTATCAGAGTATGCCACTAGAAAGAATGACAGAATTTCGTGCTTTGGCTAGCGCGGCTAGCAATGTATCGATGGCGCAGTTTTACAAAGTTTACCGAAATCGCATTACGGATGAGAGGATAAGGCGAAGCGTTGCCGAAAGGACGATTTTCGTCAACGCGTTTTCTAAATATCTAGCTGGAGAAACTCCACTTATATACAATGAATTTTTCGATAAATTGAAGAAGCCGACGGTGCTAGGAGAGTAAAATCTCCCTTAAAACTTGACTTTTTAGCGTAAGCGTGGTATAATAGTAAGAATAGGGGTTACGTTTAGTAATATGGAACGTAAAATCCAAACCCCGTCGTTCTTTTCTAGAGGAGGAAAGGATATGTGCAAAATCTATATTCCCGACGCTGGCGCGATTTCTTGTCTGCCGGAGATTCTGAAGCTGATGCCCGCTGGAGAGATGATGGCCATCCCGATGTCACTGATAGAGGTGGCAGAGCTGGAGGCCATGATGAATCCGGATGCTCTCAAACCATTTAGCCAAGTGTGCCGCAAGTTGCTCGGTGCAATAACCGAGGCTTTCGATACCGCAAATGGCAGGACTACAAAAGCTTCCGCCAAGTAGTCATCGTGACGAAGAGTGCTAAGACCGCGCTCTATGCGCTGTCGCAAGGATTCAATATCTGGTTATATGACCAGACTAAATTTGAAGACCTGGAGTGGAACCGCCACAAAGGATAACTTTACCCCCTTAAGCCCCCAGATTGGGGGGCTTTTTACTACTTTGTTCTTATGTCTGTTTGTTATTCTCTTGGTGTTTTTTGTCTCATCGGCGCACGTGATTGTAAAACACGGTATTTTTAGCAGGCCTTGTTTCCTAATTGATATTCAAGACATCAAAATACTGGCATATTATCTGC
>CAZZAI010000055.1:0-5141 GCA_964652665.1 uncultured Candidatus Saccharibacteria bacterium | reverse complement strand
ATCGCCGCCGCCAGACATACCCTTAATAGCAACTTGCTGGGCGATGACTTCATCGTTATATTGAGGCGGACGCTGAGCGCGTAAGAAGTCGGTAACTTTTTCGATATCTTCGTCTGGAGTCCAAGCGCCTTGGATACGTTCTGGACCATTCATAGTTTTTTCTGTAGAAAGGAGCATGTCGCCCTGGCCGAGGAGTTTTTCAGCACCAGAACTGTCGAGAATAATGCGAGACTCCATGTTGTTTGTAACACGAAACGCGATGCGGGATGGAATATTACCTTTGATTAGACCGGTAATAACCTTAACGATAGGTTTTTGAGTAGCGAGAATGAGATGCATACCGGCGGCACGACCGAGCTGAGCAATACGGACGATGAGTGGTTCGAGTTCTTTACTGGCTTGCATCATGAGGTCGGACATTTCATCGATAATAATGACGATGTAGGGCATTTTTGCCGTATTTTTATCGCCGTCTTTGATCCCATCTTTCTGCTTTTGCTCCATTTTAGCATTATAGTCGGTAATTTTCTTAACTTTTTCTTCGGCCATTTGGGAGTAGCGGCGATCCATTTCACCAACTGCCCATTTCATAGCGGAAAGAGCCTTGCTCGTATCGGTAATCACTGGAGTTAGAAGATGCGGAATATCATTATAACTTACCATTTCAACTTGTTTTGGGTCAACGATAATCATACGCATTTCGGATGGAGCGTTACGATAAAGAAGTGACATAATGATAGTATTCGTCATGACGGACTTACCCGAACCGGTAGTACCGGCAATTAGAAGGTGCGGCATACTGGCGAGATTGGCAACGACAGGGCGGCCGGAAATATCTTTGCCAATGGCAAAAGTGAGAGGGTCGGTAGCACGACGCCATTCGTCGCTTTCGATAATTCCCCGTAACGAAACGGAGGCAGAACGAACGTTCGGGACTTCAACACCGATTAATTGAGTACCTGGGATTGGAGCTTCGATGCGAACAGTTTGGGCACCAAGGTTGTAGGCCAGCTCTTTGTCGCGAGCGGAAATCTTGGCGAGGTTAACGCCGCCGGGGGCTTTTAAGGTGTATTGAGTGACGCGAGGGCCAACATTGGCATCCTCCATCTCGACTTCAATACCAAACTCGGAGAAGGTTTTTTGGATAATGAAAGCGTTTTGTTTAACATTGCCTGGGTCTTGTGGAGATTGTTTTTTAGAGAGGAGCGAGGCACTTGGCATCTTCCAATCGAGATCGGTAATAGCGGTGAGCGCTTTTTCTTCGGGCTTTTCGGCAGCAGGTTTAGTCGGCTCTGATGGCGGGGTCGGAAGATTGATTTTAGGAGTTTTATGAAGGAAACCGGAGAGTTTGGCTGGTTTTTTAGCCTCAGCGGGGGCAGGATTCATGCCGGCGTTAACTTTAATTTCAAGTTGACCGAGTTTACCGGATTTTGTATCTTCTTTGGCGGGTTGTTCGGGTTTTTCGGCTTTGGTTGGGCGGACGAGGTTAGTGGTGTTTTTAAAGAGAGTAAGTGGCGAGAGTTGAAGAATGAAGGCAAGGGTAATGAAAATGAGAACAAAATAGATAACAAAAACCCAACCCTGGTCGAGAGCTTTTAGCATGATGCCGTTGAGCCAATCGCCGACTAGGCCGCCAAAATGCCAAATGGCGCCGACGCCGGAAATCCAAACGAGCATGAGGAGGCTTGCGATGTAAACCGGGATGGCGACTTTGTTGTTTTCGGCGCGGAACTTTTTGACGGCGAGATAAACGAGAATGGCTGGGATAAAATAGGTGGCGACGCCGAGAGCCTTCATAACGTTGTCGTGAACCTGATTCAAGGCGGAACCGCCATGACCAAACCAAGTGATAACGAAAAAGAGAGCGGCGGCAATCATGAGAACGGCGAGAATTTGACGCCAGAAACCGCCAGGAAGCTCGTGGACAACCTCTGCTTCCTTTTTCGCGGATGGACGGCGCGTGGATGCTTTTTTACCTCGCTTGGTGCCTCTGGTATTTTTTCTTCTACTTGCTGGCATATATATTATATATAGCATACTTTGTGGATTTTTTCAAGGCTTAAGCGAGATGAAAAAGGCACCACTGGGGTGCCTTTAAGGTACGTGAGAGGAATGGGCAGGCTTAGCCGCCGATGTTGCTGTGAAAACGACGGGGGAGCTTGCCCTTGGCTCTGTGCGCGGTGAGGGTGCTGTGGAGACTCGGATCGTGCTCAGCGTCGGGACGCGCAAAGGCGTGACGGGGCTTGTCGCCCTGCCCTGAACGGCTCGGCGAAATAGTTGTAGCCACAGAGGGTGAGCCGAATGTAGTAGGCGCTGAGCTCGAGGCTGGTCATGCTGGGGATACGATCGCGATAGCACTCGCGAGCCGCCGCCATGGTGGAGCCGAGCTCGTCAGTAAGGGGTGCAAATAACCGAATTTCCATTTACTATCGGAGTTCAAGCGTGGGCTAGAGTTGCTTGGCGCTGGGGTGCTGGTGGGCGAGCTTTTTGTCGAAAGTCCAGAGAGGCTCGAAGTGGGTCTCTTCGGCTTCAAAGGCGGTGTAGCAGTCCACGAAAGAGAGAGCGGGATGCTCGGCGAAATACGGCAAGACAGTATTAATAATAAACGGGCTGATTTTTATATTGCGCTTTTCGGCGAGCTCGTTAATAATCTCGACGATGGAGGAGCGCTTGATGTGGTCAATCTGGAGGTTAAAAATAATCTCGGAAATGGTCAAATCAGAAATGGCGAAGGTCTGAGTGGTGTCGTCGATGAGGGCGGCAGCTTTTTCGCGCTGACCGGGGACGTCGTGCCAGATGTATCTTAAAAGAATGTTAGTATCGAGAGATGATTTCATAGGCTAGAGGCTCCTCTTTGCTTCTTCCATGAAATAATCTGCGGCGTCCTTGGTGGTAGCCCATTTAGCCTGCATCTCCGCGGAAGTGAGACCGGCGTAGTGCTGCAGATGATGCTTGCGGGCGCTATCTGGGATGAGGGCGTCGATATTATGGGCAATTTCGGTAGCGGATTTTTCACGCTCTAGAGTGATAGAACCTTTGCTACGCTTAAAAACAATGCGCTCCCCTGGCGTGACTGCAAGAATCTCGCGAACCCATTTTGGGATGGTGATTTGGCCGGTTTTGGTTAATGTTGCGTAGTTTGCCATATTAAATCCTTAGTGTTGCATTAAATTTATTGTCTTGCATTAAATATAGCACAGATGCATTAAAAAGTCAAGGGTGAGGTGGAAGTATTGACTTTTTAGGCTAAATATGCTATAATGAGCATAAGAGTTTATGGACTCTAATCTTGGAAGGGGGGCCACGTACATGAAAAAATGGTCTGAGTATAAAGCATTGGCTGAGGAGCGTCCTATGCTCTTCACGAAGGAAGGTCTGGAAGTAATTTTCGATGAAACTGAAATCGAAGAATTCGAGAAGGAATCCGGAAGGGAGATAGGGATCATCTATGAGAGCCCTTGGCGTTATCTCGTAGTCGATCTCGTAAAAAACAGCGCAGGCAAGCTGTTTGCGTACGAGAGAGTCATTCCAACCAAGACTGGCGGTGTTGCCATTTTACCAGTCTATAACGGTGGAATCGTACTCATTCATGAGTATCGCCACCCTGTCAATGAGTGGAAATGGGAAATACCTCGTGGTTTCGGCACGGCCGGATTCTCTGCAAAGCAGAATGCTGAAAAAGAGCTGTGGGAAGAAACCGGACTTGAAGCCGAGAATATGCATTACCTTGGTCAGATAAACCCAGACTCCGGTCTAACATCAGATCATGTCGATCTCTTCTTAGCCGAAATTAAAGAAATGAGCTTGTCTCTGGACAATAAGGAAGGTACGGAAGAAATCGAAAAGGTAAGACTTTTTTCAATAGCAGAGGTCAAGGAAATGATTGCTACCGGCAAGATTACCGATAGCTTCACCCTCTCTGCACTTGGCATTTGGTGGCTCACAAAAAAAGATTGATACGTTTAGTATAACTTTGAGTCGCTAGCACCTTTAGCCCTTGTCGAAAGACAAGGGCTATTTAAATGGGTCGGCAGGATATAAACCTTGTGCCGTCGCTCGCAGGAAAACAAAATAAGAGAGCAAGCTCTCTATTTTATTTTCCTAGCTGGACCGGCAGGATAGGGGAATCCCTCGCTTCGCTCGGGATGCGAACCTTGGGCTCGAACCCTGCCGAACTTAATCAGAACAAAAAATATAGCCCTTTGGGCTATCTTTTTTGTTCTGGCTAGGCCGGCAGGATTCGAACCTGCGAATGCTGGGACCAAAACCCAGTGCCTTACCGCTTGGCGACGGCCTAATATGTATTGATTATAGCACATGTTGTGAGATTTGAAAAGGCATTACTGGGGGCTTTTGGAATGGCTGGGCGACATTTCTTGCAACAATCTACTGGGGCATTATTGCGTAATAAAGAGTAGGCGATGCGATTGACAAAGAAAATTTGGGTGTGCTATAATAGCATTGTGATAATCATATATATTCGTAAGTAGCTATTGTTTTTATAACTAGCTAATAGAACATAGAATAGGCACCATTAGGCATCCTATGTGTTCTATTAGCTACGGCGAATGAATATGTATGATTATCACACCTAGTGGTGCCTATTTTGTACAGAGATGGCACCCGTAGCAATCATTAATAAGTGAGGTATTATATGCAAACAAGGTGCAAAAAAATAGTTAGAAACATAATCATAACCGTGATAAGTATTGCCATATATAATATATATGCATTTAGTAATACTTACGCTGACGATACTATTACTATCACACTTCCCTCTTCTTCAGTAAACCTACCTATCACTCCAACATCTTCTGGAGTATTTAATTCTACGGACATCAATGTCCAAGTCACTACCAGCAATACTGCTGGCTATACATTATCCATGACCGCTGCATCTACTAACCTCACTCGTACTGCAGCGGTTAATGAAACTACTCCTATTATTCCAACGCTTCTATCTTCCTATTCTGAATCTGCCTTCCCAACGGGATACTGGGGCTATAAGTTAAGTTCAGATTCTAGTTTCTCACCTATCGCTTCTTCTATCACTATTGCTGACCCAGACGAATCTACCGCCAATACCGCTATCTCCAATGTCATTACCTTTGCCGCAAAACTAGATAATTCTAAACCTGCTG
>CAZZAI010000054.1:0-5446 GCA_964652665.1 uncultured Candidatus Saccharibacteria bacterium | reverse complement strand
AGGTCGTAGGTTCGAATCCTGTCGGGTGTACCAGAATCAGAATAGACTCCGAAGGAGTCTTATTTTGATTCTGACAAATCCGACAGGTTCGAGCCCAAGGTTCGACCGGACGACGAAGTGAACAAAAATCAGAAATTTATTTCTGATTTTTTGAACGAGGAGAAACGGACGACTTTTACTTTAGGAAAAGTCGACAGGAGCGAAGCGACGACGTCCCCCATCCTGTCGGGTGTACCAAGTAAAAAACAAGGTCCAACGGACCTTGTTTTTTTGTAGCTTAGTCGAACGAAAGGCGCTCCTCTTTCTGGCCAGTGGTGGTATCACGGTAGTATGTGAGGCGAGGCTCAGAAAGTTCTAGAGCGAGGGACCAGATTGTGCCGTCATTATAAACATAGTGAGAATTTCTGAGGATGCGACCGGTATCTGTAAAATCATAGTTTGGCAACTCTCTGCGAACTAAATAATCAGCTTCTTCATAACGCAGATAAGTGTCCGACTTCGGTCTGTTTTTGAGGACGGGATCAACCTTTCTGTATTCTGGTGACAAACAGTGATTGGTATGAACAATATACTTTGCGTTAGCAAAAGTTTTGGGACGGAGAATTTGGTAATCTTTTGCGGCGTGTTCGATGACGGCAATGTCACCGGATTTATCAGCGATTAGAAAATTTTTGGGAACGGCGATTGGGATTTTACGGAAAACCACCAATGCTTCTTCAGTGGTCTTGCAATGTTCGGCGACGTAACGAATCATGTGATAAGAAGAAAACCCATAATTCCAATATTTTTCACGAAGTTTAGAGGCGGTAAGGCCAATGTAGAGGCCGTACTCGTTAATGGCGTCTTCCATGTAAAGTTTCCAAGTGCGGCTTCTGGTGTGGCGAGGATAAGTTCCTTCGTCGGAAAAGGCAAAATAGCGATAAGTGTTGTCGATTTTTAGGTCATAAATCTGAAAATAATTACGAGCGGAAGGGTCCCAATCGTAGTTTCTACCCACGTAAGTTTTGCCATTCTCATGAATGGCAAAAATTGTGCAGGCTTCATCTCTGCTGTCGTGGGCAGCTTCCACACGGCGCTTTTGGTTATCGATAGTCGAGGCGATTTCGTCATAGAGGATTTCATCTTCTGACATGTTGAGATAGCTTGCAACAGCTTTTGATTCTTCTAAAATCTCTGGCCAGAATTTTTTATAAATTTTTAGCTGTTTGTTCAGGGTGCGGCGATTGACGCGGGTATTGAAATTATGGTTTCTCTCGGCGAGTTTTCTGGCAAGATATTCACCAAATTCTACATAAGTGCCAGTAAATCTATTCATAAATCTATTCTATCATTTTTACTCAAACCTTGTCCAGCCCTTCCGTCAGGATTTGGGGTGTTCCCAGCTGGTAGGAGGCGCGTGGCGCTTTTTTGCGGTATAATAGAACTATGAAAACAGTAAGCCTTGAGGAACTGGACAAAAAGAATTGTTTTTTACATTATACGCCAAAAAAGAATTTGCCATCGATCGAGAAGGAAGGACTTCTTCCAAAAATTGGGCCGAATTCAAAATATATTGAACGAACGGAGAAGATTTTCTTTTGCGTGGGGACAGAAGGGTTTTTGACGATTATGGATGTATGGCTGAAATGGTTAGCGGTACAGACAAATATGCCGAAATGGTTTTATAGATTTGGCTGCTGGTGGCTTCGAAATAAATACACGCCGAAGATTTTTTCGACGATTTATATTAAGAGTTTCCAGAGCATGCCTATCACGAAAAGAAATTCTCGGAAGGTGTTGAAAAAGATTTTGAACGAAAGTTTGATTTTAGTGCTGAATCTTGAAGAGGGCAAGGATTTTAGCTATGAAGATATTGATGAGGCAAAGGATGCATATGAGATTAATTCCGCGATTAAGTTTATGTATCCGGACAAGGAACGAGCTAGAGATGATAAGATAGAATATTGGAATATGCATACCTTCCTCCACATACTTCCAATCCATGCTATAATAATATTATGGAATGGGCTAAAGTCACCGATATCATCCTCATCGCAGCGCTCGCGGTCCTTGGCGTTTTCGCGCTTCTTGGTCTCTATCAATGGATTACTCGCAAATCTTTTCAAAAAGTCGACCAGAATCTCAGAGCTTTCATCCCTCCTATCATCCTGATGGTTGTCATCTATATCATTTTCGGCAAATTCATCATCCTTTCTGTCCGTCCGGACGGCTCCGGCGAGCCAAGTTTCCCTTCTACTCATACTATGGTGGTCGCGACCATTTTCTCTATCGTCGCGCTTAATCTCAAGCATTACGTCCGCCAGAAGCCTCTCCGCATCGTCCTCTATATCGTGATGCTCATCCTTACCATCCTCACCGCTATCGGTCGTGTCGCCTCGAACAAGCATTGGCCGACCGATGTCGCCTGTGGGCTAGTCTTTGCCCTAGTCTTCACGGGTATCTATTATGTTCTCTCTAAGCGCAAAAACCCTCATCGTGATATAAAACATCCCGAGCCGCCGCAAAAAGCCCAAGATTAATCAACTATTATTCACCTCATGATATAATCATAGAAAGGAGTCAAACATGCCAAGCATCTTCACGAAAATCATCAACGGAGAAATCCCCTCTTACAAAATCTACGAGGACGACCACACCCTCGCCTTCCTCGATATCCACCCCGAGACCAAAGGTCACACTCTCGTCGTCCCCAAAAAGGAGGTCGACAAAATCTACGACCTAGAGGACGCAGATTATCAGGCCCTCATGGCTACCGCCAAGAAACTCGCCCGCCACATGGAGGACGTCACCGGCCGCCGCACCCTCTGGAAAATCATCGGCACCGACGTCCCCCACGCTCACATCCATCTCATGCCTCAGGATGACAACTGGGAGTATGGCAAGACTCTCGACCTCACTCCCAATGAGTTCGAAGACATCCGTTCCCGCCTCGCTCTTTAGCCGAGTGTACCAGTTCGTTCGGTTAGTCACGAAGCCTTAGTTCCCTATCCGCACCTCATCAAAAATCCCCGACTGGGTCGGAGATTCTCGTTTGCTGGGTCAAATATTCTGCGGTTCCTCGACCGTCAGCCGAGGCGTCTTCTCTTGCCGTTCCAGGAATTCCATCAGCAGTGCCAGCACGTCACGAGTGACTTTTACTTCTTGCTCGTGTATACACGCATTAACCACCGGATTCATCGATTCGATCGGCATCAATACAAGTTGTACGTCTGGCGAGCAGCATATTATCTTCACCCCGAGGGAGTGAATCGTAATGGTGCTGTCAGTAGTTTCGTTTTTAAAACTCGTCCAATAGCAATAGCCAGTGGGGCGCTGAGCAAACTCTACGCCTCTGTCCGTCTCTATGATATACGATTCGAACACGTATCCGTAGTCTTCCAACAGACGGTCGAGATCCAGACCAAACTCGTCGGTATACTCTTCAATCTCGGAAAGATGCTTATAATAATAAGTGTCTTCGTCGTCATGAAGTATCTTGCCGACCAGTGCGGCAGTTTCATCAGTCGCCGCGTCGCTCTTTGTTCCATCCATGGCGGTCTGCCCTAGGCTACCGCTTTCGACCGCAGCCGCCATCACTAGCAGGAACGCAAACAGCGCGATGAATGCCACTGTCACTTTGTCCCAGACGTGGGCAGCCATGGTGATGATAATGAGTTGCAAAGTGGCTATGGCTGCGAAGTAAGTGCGTGTATACTGCGACCCTGAGGCTCCAATCAACAGTCCGACCCAAATAAACAATAGTATGTATACTACCGTCGCTACCATGGTCCATTTCTCTCGCCTCTTTTGCCTCTGCTGGGAAAATGTTAGTTCCCTGCATGCCCATTTCATCTTCCGTTTTTCGCGTTTTGTTGGCAGTCTATCGTTCGGTCGTATGATGAGGTAGAGCTGCTTGAGCTCCTTCTGTACCTCGGCCGCCTCCTTAATCTTCAGAAGAAGACGCCCAATAATATATGCTAGCGCGCTAAGGATTATCGTCCAGAAAAAAGACTCGATGATTGCATACTGCGTGAATTCCATTTTTTACCCCCCATATAAATTCGCACAATCTAACCCACAAACTCTCAATGTTCTACTGTCCCCTCCCCAGACAGTCCTATAACTCTATTATATCACATTTCATCAAAAAACGCAAGCGTTTCGCCG
The DNA here is from genome assembly GCA_964652665.1 of uncultured Candidatus Saccharibacteria bacterium. GTDB lineage: Bacteria > Patescibacteriota > Saccharimonadia > Saccharimonadales > Saccharimonadaceae > Nanosyncoccus. The sequence goes on along the minus strand of CAZZAI010000054.1, from coordinate 1,300 downwards.
CATTTTTCACCACTTCCCCACCCCCAGTCTTTAAAAAAGCACCCCGTAGGGTGCTTTTCGTGTTGCCCGTAAATTCAGCGCGTATTATGTGACGCACCGAGTTTTACGTGTCACATATTAACATTGAACAGATTCCGGAGGTCATTTACGATGCCAGCCACATCCGAGTCGATGCATGCCGCCTCGTTCAGTCCCGAAAGCCGAATCAGCTCGCTAGTACTACTGGTCTCGTAGGCGATAGTGTACACCGGTACCTTGAGCCCAGCCACTAGTGGCGAGATACTTTTGAGCCGATACCCTGTATTCGTCTCTCCGTCAGTCAAGACGAATAACATCATCTTGGCATCCGGAATTGTCTCCGACGCATCGAGGAGCATCTTCAAGCCCACCGTGGTAGCGCTATAAGTCGCCGTCGAGCCATTCGTGGTCAGGTCTTTCACCGCACCAGAGAAATAGGCGCGCTGCTGATTCGTGAACTTATCAATCGGCAGATTGATATAGACCTTATCATCATAGCTCACCAGTCCGACATAGTTATCGCTATCGATATACTGCATCGTCTGAAGCAAGGACTCCTTGAGGGAGTTTAGCCGCTTGCCATTCATGGAGCCACTGATGTCGGCCACAAATACCGCCACAACTGGTCGGCCACCATTCTTGTTCTTCTTCCAGACCGCCTGAGCGGAGAAATAATCACCGCCCGAGAGTCCGTCGTCTTGCCCCGCGTAGTCATCGTAGATGTTGAATCCGCGGTCCTTCGCGAGTTTCTGCTGTTCGGGTTCCAGGCAATAATCCGTGAAAATCCTCAGGGCCTCCTGTTTTTCATCGGAGACATAGTCAAAGGTAATCACGGGGTGATCATGCCTAAATCCCACCGGTGTGTAAACGTAATCGGAGAGCTCTTTATTGAGGATATAAGCCTGAGCCTCCATCGCCATGGCATCAATGATACCCTTCTTCGCGCTTTCTCTCATTACCGCCGTCGAATATGCAGCCGTCGGCGCAATTTGTTGATAGTCAATCAGTGCCTGTACCGCTTTATCCGACAGCGGGTTATCGCTATCAAACGCGTGGAGCATTTGCGCCAGCATATTGAGTCCGGTCGAGCTGGTGTACGGATTCGTCACCGCAAACACCAGCTCGCGAGCCAGTGCCGCGTCTAACACATTCCGTACAGTCACCTCGCCGTGATTCTTGATGAACTCGTCATAAGTAGCGCGCTTCATCAAGATGCCAGCGGTGTTCCCGACCACGCGGTCCACGATGGTGATGGTCTTAAACCCCCGCGATGCCAGCATCT
>CAZZAI010000053.1:0-5677 GCA_964652665.1 uncultured Candidatus Saccharibacteria bacterium | reverse complement strand
AGATGCGGAACCAAGAATACGAATTCTGCGGAAGTTTTTGATATAGTTCCGGGTGGTATTAAGACCGCGAGCAGAAGTAGAGACAGAAGAGCGGGAATAGGAAGTAGAACTAGAAGTAGAAGTAGAAGTAGAACTAGAATTAGAATTATGATTGGTACGACTTCGCCATGGTAGTTTACCACTTGCTTTCTTAATTAACGAATAAAGGCTTAAGAATAGCCCATGGCGAAGTACAATATTATTTAAGTTTATAGAAGAGATATTGTAGGAATCGTCAGCAAGGCACTTAGAGGACTCTCCGGAGGTTACGACCGAGGTAGAAGGAGCGCCTCGCCCGTGACGACGGGCCGAGGCGACTCCGTGTCCGAGAAGTGCTTTGCTGGCGATTCCGCCGCAAGTATCTTCTTTTACAGCTACTTGATTAGTGGCTCTCGCACTTAAACTTTTTAATTTCTGTTTGATTTTTTGTATGGCCTTCATGGTGTCCTCTCGTTACCTCTCTTACTTTTAACTACGGACACCTTTCACAAAAATCAGCACCCGTAGGCTGAAACGGTTCAACGAGTAAGAACTCACTTAATGAAGTTACTTCGTACCCAAAGAACACCTACCGGTGCTGATTCTTGGTACGAAATAGCTTACACTAATTATTATATTGAACCGTTTCACTTGTTCTAATTCTATCCTACCACAACCACTTCATTTTTGTCAATACATCTTTCCACAAAATAAGCCCCCGCCGGGGCTTATTTTACTATTAGTTATTTTACTGTTAGCTACAGATGTTTTAGTATCCCATCCCCATACCACCAGCATCCATCGCCGGCTTTTCTTCTGGAATCTCGCAGATGAGTGCTCCCATCGTGATCGCCGTCGCCGCGATAGAAGTTGCGTTTTTCACCGCTTCCATCGTTACTTTCGCCGGGTCGATCACTCCAGCCTTCTTGAGATCCACCAGCCCTGCCGACGGGTCCATCACATTCACCCCCATGCCAGCCTTTGCCGACTCCACCTCGGCGAGCAAAGCCTGCGCGTTGAGCCCAGCATTCTCCATAATATGTACAAACGGCGCTTTGAGAGCTCTCTTTACAATTCTTACCCCTGCTTCAGAATCATCCAATTTTGCCGCGAGATTCACTAGCGTCACCCCGCCGCCAGTCACGATTCCCTCGGCTAGTGCCGCCTTCGTGGCCGCCACAGCGTCATCCACACGGAATTTCTTCTCATCGATCTCGGTCTCGGTCGCCCCGCCTACTTTGATCACTGCTACTTTGCCAGATAGCGCTGCCGCGCGTTTCTCGAGCTCTTCCCTCTCGTAATCAGACTTCGCCGCCGCAGCTTGCGCCCGAATCAGCTCAATCCTCGCTGCTACTGCTTCCGCCGCTCCAGCGCCCTTGATGATAGTGGTCGAATCTTTCTCGGCGATGACTTTACCACAGGACCCGAGTACTTCCATTCCCACCTCTTCAAGCTTCAGCCCCTTGTCGGCACTCACCACCGTCGCATCAGTGAGTATCGCGATGTCTTCCATAATCTCTTTACGCCGATCACCAAAAGATGGCGCCTTGAGCACTAGCGAATTAAATACACCTTTCAGCTTATTCAGCACTAGTAGCGACAGAGCTTCCCCGCCGACTTCCTCAGCCACAATCACAAGGTCCTTTCTACCACTCTGTGCACATTTCTCAAGCAGCGGCAGAATCTCCGATGCGCTCGATATCTTCTTATCAGTCACGAGCACCAACGGTTTCTCAAACACCGCTTCCTGCCGATTCACATCCGTCACAAAGAATGCGCTCGCGTACCCCTTGTCGTAAGAAAAGCCCTCGACAATCTCTTGCTCCATCTCGAGCCCTTGCCCAGCTTCCACTGTTACCACGCCATCTTTACCGATTTTCGAGATGACTTCAGCGATCAGCTTACCAATCTCCGCATCGCCCGCCGAAATTGTCGCGACTTCTGCTACTTTTTTAGAATCACCTTCGATCTTCTCGGCAGTCTTCGAGATTTCCGCCACGATTTCCGCGCCGGCTTTCTCGATCCCACGCCGTAGTTCCATCGGATTCACTCCTGCCGCGATGAGTTTATTTGCCTCTGATAGTATATTGTAAGTGAGTACCGTCACGGTTGTAGTGCCGTCTCCCGCCACTTTATTGAGCTTCTGCGCCGCAGTCTTGATGAGCTTCGCACCGACAGCTTCACCTAGAGAGTCATCTTTCGATGGCAGTTCCACCGCTTCCGCCACTGTTACGCCATCATGCGTAATCACCGGTGCCCCATATTCCTTCTCTATAATGACATTCTGCCCCTTTGGACCAAAAGTCACTTTCACCGCATCGTAAAGTTGTTTCGCCCCTGATAATACCTTTTCTCGTGCCTCAGCTTCATAAAATATCTTTTTTGCCATATTTTCTCCTTATTCTCTTATTACTTATCCACAAGTTATTCACATTTTGTCCACAAGGTTTTCCACAAAGTTTTCCACAGCGCCCGCTGTGCCACCCCTGTCGGAGCCACTTTGCGCGCTCAATTTCCTTACAAAGTCGCCAAAATGTCCTCTTCCTTCAGGATAATATATTCTTTGTCCTCGACCTTCACCTCTGTCGTAGAATATTCTTTGTAGATGATCTTGTCGCCTTTCGCTACCGTTTTCACCTCTGGACCCACCGACTCCACGACGGCATATGCCGGCTTCTCCTTCGCCTCCCCGAGGAGGATACCCGATGCGGTCTTCTCAAGTGGCTTCTCCACTATTGCTACTACTCTGTCTTTTAAAGGTTTTAGTGCCATTTTTCTCCTTTTTTTACTGCCCCGCCAGTCTTTTACTCCTTTTCTACCTCTATTATAGCACAAAAATTAGCACTTGCAAGCCCCGAGTGCTAATTTTCACAAAATTCTCTGTCCGCCCACCGATTTCGAGCTACTTTTCCGCAGAATCACCATCGTCTCGAACACCTGCATCCCCCACTCTCCACTGGCATTCCACTCATCTACCGCTTTCGCTACTCCAGGGAGTGCCGGATTATTATAATCATGTACGATTATTATCCCGTCACGAGCCATCTTCGACCCGACAAGTTTCAGCGAATCCCTGATCGACTCATAAAAATCCCCGTCAAGAAACGCCAACGCAATTTTCTCCGGCATATCCGCGTCCGTGAGCTCTGAGAACCACGCTTTCTTGATTATTGGTAACTTAAGCCCCGCTCTGAGGAATCTCTCCTTTACTTCCCTTTTCGTGACCACAAGCTCCCCACCGCGAAACTCTTCCCCCACCACCGATTTGTCTGCCTCACCTTTTTCAGGCAACCCCTCAAACGAATCGTATATCCACAGCCTCTTCTCAAAGTTTTCCACAGGTTTTTCCACATCCGTATCAGAAGCCCTATCGCCATCTAGCTTTTCCGGTATTTCATCAGAGGTCACCAATGTCGAGCCACGCACCTCCTGGCGAAGTCTAGCACCGCACTGAAGCACCTCCGCAAGTAGTAGCGAGGTATCTCCCTTGTAACACCCCATCTCCACAAAATCTCCCAGAACTGCTAACTGTTCCCGTGCCAGCCGCACTATCTCCTTCGTCTCCCCTTCCGACACTTGATCATTTTTCCAACTCATAATTCATCATATATTATAACACATTTCATTTTATCGCCCCATTTTTTACTTTTATCGCCCCACGCACGAAATCCATCACCCCTGTTAGCGTCATTTTTATCGCCCCACAATTTCAATTTATCGCCCCATGGGCGATAAAATGTGCTATAATTATATATATGTTACCCGAGCAATACAATATAGAATATAAAACTGCCTCAAAAGGTCGCCTCCCAAAAGACATTTGGAAAACCATCTCAGCCTTTTCAAACTCTGAAGGCGGCAAAATCTATTTTGGTATTCGGCCAGATGGCTCAAAGGAGTTCCTCAGCAATTCCGAACTCGACAAGATACAATCCGACCTAGCCACGATTTGTTCACAGGAATTCAATGTTCGCATCACGCCAGAGATCCGCATTCAAGAAGACCTCGTCATCTCCGTTTTTGAACCCGCAGTTTCTTCTTCGCGCCCAGTCTACCACAAGAAACAAGGTATCGAAAAAGGCACCTTCATCCGTGTCGGTTCAGTCAATCAGCTCGCCGACGAAGAAATCATCAAGCGTCTCATCACCGCCAGCACCGGCGGTGCGGAAGGTCTCGACTACGCTTATAACTGGCGAGACGTCCTCGACAAGACTCTCGTCGATGAGTTTATCTCGATGCTTAATAACCGAAACGACAACATTTACCAGAATTTCAGTACTCCAGAGATTCTCATCAAACAAAAGGTCATCACACGCGACCAGAGTCGCGTCACGCTTTTTGGCCTCCTCGCCTTTAGTGCCGGGCGCGAACTTCAAGATATAATTTCACCAACAGTCAACATTGCTGTTACAGTATATCCGGGCACTCAGAAAGTCAATGACCTCGATCCCAGTGAGACTTACATAGACAATAAAGAGTTCAACGGCCCCGTCATTATGCAATACCGCAACGCTTATAGTTATATCAAACAGCGCATCCCCACACGCGGCATCGTCCAAGACGGCATTCGTCGCGACATCATGAGTATTCCCGAGATTGCCATCCGCGAGTCCCTTGCCAATGCCATCGTACACCGTGATTATTCCACCTATGCCTCGCGCATTCAGGTCGATATTTTCTCCGATCGCATTGAAATTACTAATCCAGGCAACAGCCTAGTTCCAATCGCAGAACTTGATTCAGCCCCTTCTACCTCCAGGAACCCCATACTCATGAACTACATGAAAGAATATGGTATCACCGACCAGAAAGGCCGCGGTATTCGTACCATTTATTCCGCCCTAAACGAACGCGACCTCATCGCCCCAAAGTTTTATGATAATGGACGTTCATTCAAAGTAATCTTATTTAGCGAAAGCCTCTTTTCGGCCGAAGACCGCGAGTATATAGAAGCGCTAAATCTACCACTTAATCACCGGGAAGAGCGGGCAATTGCTTATGCCAGACATCATCCAGAAGGTATCTCAAATAGCACCTATCGCGAACTCAACAATATGCAAGCCGTCCGTGATGACAAGAAAGCCAACAAAGAGCTCGGTAATCTTGTAGATCGTGGAATCTTCTTTGCCGAAGGTGACGGCAAGGGTCGCCGCTATCATTTCAAGGCCGCTTAAATCATTTTATCGCCCCATTTTTTACTTTTATCGCCCCACACGCGAAATCCCCCACCCCTGTTAGCGCGAATTTTATCGCCCCGCAGTTTTATTTTATCGCCCCATGGACGATAAATTATCGACACCACAAAATGCCATATCTATTCCAAAAACTCACTAATATTTTGTTTAAAAAATATTGTTTTTTCCAAAAATTCATATATAATAGTAAATGGAACTATTAATTTTATAACGTATAAATACATTATGTGTATTTCAGGTAAAAATGAGCGTCATTAGGACATTGCTCTGAAATACGTATTTATGCGTTGTAAGATTAATGGTTCCACCTAGTGGCGCTCTATTTGTTATATGAAGCGCCTTCAAGAACAATAAAGAGAGGTTACGAGAGGACACCATGAAGGCCATACAAAAACTAAATAATCAGTTAAAGAACTTAATCAGAAAGCCACTAGTAAAGTGTTCTGAGGAATCTGTCGGAGTTA
>CAZZAI010000052.1:0-5690 GCA_964652665.1 uncultured Candidatus Saccharibacteria bacterium | reverse complement strand
CTTCTCGGCATCGTAATTATATATTACATTGAAATTCGGCCAACCACCAAAATAGATACCGGCTCCAGTGACTTTTGGTGACATTTTCGAAGTGTCACCGCCGGCTGGAGATGTGATAACTAGCTTCTCGGCGACGCTTTCATCGATCCTTGTCCGCCTAGATTCGTCTGGTGTCATCCGTGCGAAGCCATGGACTTCGGATTTGCCATAGCCCCAGTCTTCGTTCATTTGTTTTAGGTAAGCGCCAGTTGTGAACAGATTATTCCAGAGCCGATTCCCTGATCCGCTCCGATACATATACTCGTAGTTCTCTGACAAATCTTTATATCCACCATTTCGGACCGCCGCAATCGCATCATCCGCTCCTCCTGCATGCACAATAGTGCAGTCAAAAGGCGTATCCCATTGCAAATAATATAATCTTAGCGACCGTATTGGCCCAATCACCGCGCTAGTGGGATCCTGATAAATTGCGGCAAAGCGCGTGATACCCGCTTCGGCAATCGCCTCAAACACAACCCCCGCTTGATTCAGGCCTACTTGCGGGCGCGCACCATCGGTGCCGTTTGGTGTCTGGATACAATAAGTCGGCGCTGTTACATCCGCCTCACTCTCCACTGCGAGTCCGGTTAGAGGGCTATAGATTTCATTTTTTGGTTTTAAAGATGGCAAATCTGGAAACGATACCTCGTGTGGACCCTCTTTTGGCATCATGACGCCAAGCACACCAAGCCCCACACCACCGAGGATCCCGACCACTCCACATATCGTCAAGACGATATTCGTTTTTGATTTTTTGGATTTTTCCGCATTCATGATTTTTTCCATAATTATTTAATATAATTTTACCACATTTTTAAAAAGGTTGTGTTATAATATATTTATGGTCAGGAATACATTTAATATAATTAAACTTTTAGGAAGCCTATCGCTCGTGGGCGCCCTTACATTATCATCTTTTAATCTTGTTCACGCTGATGGGTCGGCCACTTTTACGACTACGGTCGATGAGATGTTGACGGTCTCCCTTGATACTCCTACTGAGTCCGGCGTCCTGGAGTCTGACGGCATGGTGCGTAACAAGGTTAGCCTTACCGTCTCTACTAACAATACCACTGGCTTCGTCGCCTCCATGACCACAAGCGGCGAGAACGGCTCTCTCGTAGATAGTGATAATGCCAACCTGACTATCCCCCTTCTTTCTGCCAACACACTTCGCTCCGCTTTTAGTACCGATCAATGGGGCTACTCGATCGACGATACAGCGGCTGGCAGCCAGAGCAGTACCTATCGTAGTATCGCTCTTTCTACGGCTCAGGTTCCTAGCTTCATTGCTTCGGCGCAGGCTAGCTCCACGGCTACCGAGAAAGACATCTATTTTGGTGCGAAATCTAGCACTTCTGGTACATATTCCAACTCCGTCGTGATCAGTGTCGTTTCTGGTGCATATACCGACCCGACTACCGAAGATCCGATTGTTGAGCCAACCGACCCAGTCACTCCGACCGATGATACTACTCCAAATGACGACACCGGCACCTATGTGACCGACCCTACTGGTGGCTCAGCTAATGGCGTCACTGTTGGTACAGTTTCTAGATCTACCGGCACCACCAATCGCACCGTCACTCAGATTAGTAAGGGCGATACTACCAACAATTATACCGATCCACAGGGCGTGACTACTACTACCGCTACTATTAATGAGGGTACCCCTCTCGCTACCGGTCTTGCCGTTACAGCTGGCGTAGCCGCTGCTACGGGCATCGTATTCTTTATCTTGGCGAAGCGTCGCAAAGATGAAGATGAAGAGGACGACTTGGATTACTAGACCCCACCTCACACACGTATTCCCCCGAGCTCGGCCCGGGGGAATTTATTGTACTTGGTTTACGTGAAGAACCTATTTATGGTTTTATCATGTCTGCAGTGCTAATGGCTTACAAAACAATAGGGGCGGCTACATTGTTATCTAGAGCGAGCGCGTCACTTCGTTCAGCCGAGCAAGCGTAGTGTCTCTTCCGAGCACTTCCATAGTAAGGTTTAGTGCCGGGCTAAACGGGGCGAACGTCAAAGCAATCCGGATCAGACTAAATAGTTCGGCTGGCTTCTTCCCGGTCTCGGCCAGGAGTTCGTTAAGAACGTCCTGAATCTTATCTGCTGTCCAATTTTCTGCTTCAATCGCAGAAATCTTGGCGACTGACTTTTTCATCAGGTCTTCAATCTCCGCTTCAGATAGTTTCTTTAGGAATTTATTGCTCTTTATCATGTCGGTATCTACAGCTGGGTCGGTGAAGAAGTAGCCCGTCATCTCTTTTAAGTCTGACAAAGTCTTGAGACGGTCATAGATGATAGAGAGTACTTTAATACGATACTCCTCACTCCAGCTTGCGGCCGACTCAGGCCAGAAATTTACCGTGCGGTCATATAGTGCTCTGGCGCCCTGCTCATCAAAAATCTTGCGGATCCACTGCCCATTCATCCAGAGCAGCTTCGTTTCATCGTATCGTGCGCCAGAATTTTGAATCCGGTCGATTGAAAATTTCTCGATCAGCTCTTCCTTGGTGTAGATTTCTTGCTCGGTCCCGTCATTCCAGCCGAGACACGCCAAGTAATTTAGCATTGCCTCAGCGAGCACGCCGTCATCACGATATTCAGTTACCGACTTGGCACCGTCGCGCTTGCCGAGTTTCTTGTTTCCCTGTGGAGCTAGAATATGCGGCAAGGATACTAGTATTGGCCGCTCCAGTCCTAGCGCTTCGTAGATGGCGAGATAATTTGGCGTAGAGGATAGATATTCCACCCCGCGCATTACGTGTGTCACGCCCATCTCGGCATCATCTACGATGTGGGCGAAGTTATAGGTAGGATATCCATCGCGCTTGATTAAGATGATGTCATCCAGTACTTCTGGTCCAGTATGCATATCGCCCATTACGGCATCATTCCATGAATATTCCTTCGGCTCCGTCTTGAAACGAATCGGCATCCCTGGCTCCCACTCTGGCGGATTCTCTGGTCGGAAGTTGCGATAAAGGAACGGTATCTTCTTCTCGCTGCATTCTTTGCGATACTCATCGATTTTTTCAGAAGGTGTCGGGTCTGCATATGCGCGCCCAGACTCGATTAGTTTCTTCGCCCACTTAATGTAAATGTCGGTTCTTTCACTCTGGAAATATGGCTGGTTTGGCCCGCCCACGAGCGGCCCCTCGTCCCACTCTAGCCCTAACCATTTTAGTGTATCTTCAATTAGCTCTGTGGCGCCTTCCACATAACGCTCTCTATCGGTGTCCTCGATCCTAAGAATCATTTTGCCCCCAGTTTGGTGCGCGACCAAGTATGGGTAAATCGCGGAACGCACGTTTCCAATGTGAATATAGCCGGTCGGGCTCGGCGCAAATCTAGTAACTGCTTTCATCATTCCTATATTATAACACTTTTTTGTTCAAAATACTACTATTAATAATAAGGCGCTGTTTCGTAATTCAATTGTGACCGAGGGGCATAAAAACCAAGTCGCCGTCAGGTAGATTTGGCCGCCCTAATTACTTGCGATTAGTGAAGTGGCGATAGTCGTGATTTGTTTCTTAGTAAGAGAACCTGATACGATGTTTAATTTATAGATAATCCCTCCATTGACCCAGCAGGCCGCTCGCCCTCCGAGATAAATTGTGAGCCCCTGCTCCTTAATGATGGTATAATCGTCGTAATTATCTCTGACATAATTGTTGAGCAGTGCTGTAGAATCCCAGGCGGAGTTCTCCTCGACTAGCGAGAAAGCGTCACCGCTCGTAGCGTTCTTGAAATTCATTGTAATCTTGCCCTGCTCCGAGGTAATATCTGACAGATTAAAATCGCGTGGCACGTAGCGTGGATAGGAAGCGTTGATGCCACTTTGCATCGCTGCTACTCTGAGCGAGACGTTCGGCGCATTAATATTTACAAAATAAACTATTGCAAACACCGCTGCTGTCGCACAGGCGAGCGCAAGCATAATACGCTTGAAGCCAAAATTCACTCGCCTCGATTTTACTTGTCGGTGCTTGACGAATTCTTTTTCTTGCCTAGAAACGTTATTCATCGCATTGCGAATCGCAGACTCTTTGATTTCTTTGGCCGAGCGATGATATTCATTTGTCTTATTGTCGCCCTTGCGCTTATCCATTCGTTCGTTGATACGACGAATATCGAAATCGCGAATAATCGGCCGATCGCTTATCTCGGGATGCTCTACTTCAAAATTGCTCAGCGCTCGTTCTAGTGCTACCGATTGGCTACTCGTCCGCCCCACTTGCTCCATCTCGGCCAGTACCGTTTCTTCTGACACGTCGGAAAAATGACGAATCCTGTTCTTTTGCACGACATCCATCGTCACCGGCTTCTCGCTAAGTGGGCGTTTCTCTACTTTTTCATTGACAAAATTAACCTTGATATCACGCGGTGCTGCGTGCTTAATTACCTTGGCTTTCGCAATTTTTTCTTCTAGGTCGTCGCTTTTTGACTTTGCGCTAGCTTCTGCTTTTAGTGTCTCTTCCGGCTGAGTCTGAGCCACGACATCTTCTTCATGTGCTTCCGCTAACTTGTCATCGGCCTTCGCGACCTCTACTGACTTGCTTTTGGACTTCTGACTCTCCTCCGGCTTGTCTTCAGCCTCCGTCACCTCCTTTAAGTCCACCGACTCGCGCTCAATCTTTAGTACTGCTTTCGCCTCGGCCGACTCATTCTTGGCTTTCGCTATTTCTTTCACCTCGGCCGACTCATTCTTAGCCTCCGCTACTTCTTCTGTCTCAGCCGACTCGTTTTTGACCTTCGCTGCTTCTTTCGTTTTAGCTGGCTCGCTCTTAGCCGCTGATTTTTTCTTGTTCTCTATTTTGACTTCGACGCTAACCGGCTCTTCGCTGGTAGTGGCTGACGTCTCTAAAATCGCGCTCTCACGCTTCATCTCTTTTTGCTTACTATCGATAGTCTTCTGGATTGTCGCTTTCGCACGCGAAGACCGAACTTGTGAAGCTTTTACGCCGCGGCCCTGCGACTTCTTTGCTGAAGTGCTTTTTGTGAGAGGCTTATTTACTGACTTCCGGTTGCGCGCGCTAGAAGATTGCACCTTGCGGTGCGATTTTTGCGCATTACTTTTTCTGCCGGATTTTGTCATTATTACCTCGCTTATATAGTTATATATCAATAATACACGTTCTTTGCGGAAAATGCAAGAGCTAATTTTAATTAAAAATATGTTATAATATATGTATGGATCCAGAAGCACGTATGCGCAAGCAAAGTCGCCGCGTAATCATCTCTGAAGTTATTATGGTAATATCAGTCGTCTTGATGGTAGCTATTTTGGCACTCCTTGTTTCTGGCTATTGGCTAAATTCTGATTTTACGGTTGAGCGACAAGGTATGCTACAGATATCGTCTTTCCCTACCGGTGCTAACGTTGAGGTTGATGGCGATGCTCCATGGTATCAACGTACCAATACGTCTAAGGTCCTCTCCAGTGGCGAGCACAGCATTAAACTCGTCAAGGATGGCTACGATACTTGGTCTAAGACTATTAATGTCAGTGAAGGCCTGCTCTATCGCCTGCATTATCCACGACTTTTCTTGAACAACCGCACGAAATCTGATGTCTATGATCTGTCCGGAGTGATTTATGCTACAGTCTCGCCTAATCGCGAGAAGATGCTGCT
>CAZZAI010000051.1:0-6072 GCA_964652665.1 uncultured Candidatus Saccharibacteria bacterium | reverse complement strand
GTAGCACGGACTGATAAAGTCCACAAATTACTACTAACTTAATAATACGAGGAGGTTAGAATATGGAAGCTGAAAGTCGTTTCAGAATCCTCTTTGGACTCATTGAGTACAAAAAAGTTCTTCGGATTACACCGAAGAACTAAATACTAACCTAATTACATCTTACCGCGTTTCGCTCACAAAGTCAAGACCCATTCGGGTCTTCGCGCCCGTCTGGGTCAGCAGCCCCACTTTTATATCACTCTCGATACTTCCTCTAGTGTCGTCTCGCCCTTGAGCGCCGCAATTACGCCCTTTTGCTCGAGGGTTAGCATTCCGTTCTTACATGCCGTCTTCTCAATCGCCTCAGTGTTAATATCGCTCACGTCCCCGCGAATAAACTTTGCAATTTCATCATTCACCACGAGCTGCTCCATGAGCACCATCCGTCCAGCATAGCCAAATGGATCCGTCTCCGTCACTATTGGATCGTAGAGTACGATGTTATCAAAGTCGAATTCCATCTCTTTTTCATCTTTTGACATCGCCTTCTCGCGCTCAACCACTGCTTTCTCTAATTTAGTTTCGGCGTACGGCTCCGCCATCATCTTAGCAGGATTAAATGCGATTTTTACTTTATCGTCACGTGGCTTTGCAACTTTGATACCCTTGAGCCATTTCTTATCTACATTCTTTAGGACCTCGCGTACATATCTAGCCTCTGCCTCGGTCGCTCTACGCGCCCGCTTCGTACCGGATAGCTTACGCACCAATCTCTGTGCCACTATCAACCTAATTGACGAGGCAAAAATCGGATTCACACCAATGAGATCAATCATTCTCGAAAATGCTGCACTCGTCGTATTAGCATGGAATGATGATAATACTAAATGCCCCGTGATCGAAGCCTGTATCGCTGTCTTAGCCGTATCCGCATCGCGAATCTCGCCCACCATCACCACATCCGGATCTAGGCGCAGCACGCTCCGCAACCCCTCCGCGAATGATCCGCCTTCTGAAGTATTAATCGGAATTTGCGAGATTCCAGTGATACCATATTCAATCGGGTCCTCAAGTGTGATGATCTTCCGTTCCGATGTATTGAGCGCATTCAGTATCGAATACAATGTCGTAGATTTACCAGAACCAGTCGGTCCGACCATCAGTACTAGACCACGTGGATGAGAGACCACCTCATTAATCTGCGCTAGCTCGTCAGAAGACAATCCCAACAAATCTAAGTTGAGCAAAGTCTCATCAAAATTGAATAATCTCATCACGGCATCTTGCCCATACATCGTCGGGATCGTCTCTACACGAATATTAAGCAGATGTGTCACCCCACCACGCGTCACTTCTTTCTGCATATGTCCGGATTGCGGCTTATTTGATGCCATCGACATATTTGCGCGAGACGATAATTCCCCCATCAGAATACGATATTTTTCCTTATCAATGTTCGCCACTGGATGGAGCAACCCATCTACCCGCATCCGTATCCGAATCTCGGTCCGCATATTTTCGATATGTATATCACTCGCGCCAAGCTTATCTGCCTGATCAATCAAGAAATCGAACACTTTCTCCGTCGAGACAGCGTCAAGTGTCCTTGAGACCGCCGCAAATGTCTCCGAGTCCCCCTCCCCCGCAATCTTAATATCATCATAAATAATCTCTCGTGGCGGATCGTAGCGCGTCATCAAAGTTTTATAAGCTGATTGTGACACCAGGAAGAAATCTACCCGCTCACCTTTATCTGTATACTCTCGCCGCATCCGGTCGATCAAAGAGCGTGGTGTCTGGCTAGTCACTAGGAATTGGTAATGCTCTTCTCTCCCACCTTTATGTAATGGTAGGATATAATCTTGATGCATTTCTTTAAGCGTAAGCAGTCCCGTCACTAGCGGCATCGTCATCTCATAATCTCGAGTATCTAGATATGCAAGTCCCAGTATTTTCGCACGCGCACTCGTCGCTTGTTCTTCGTTTTCTCGTCGTTTTTCTTGTATCTCCCGTTCGTCCATATCACCATTATAACACAAACATTTTCATTTTAAACCAAAATATGCTACAATTACTCTATGGCAAGAAAATTTACATGGAAACCTGTTGCGAAGCAAGACCGCAACAACAATCACAAGCACAGCGACAAGCGCAAGCATCCACGTCTCAAGGATGGTCGCTAGCAAAATCCCCCTCGGGGGATTTTTTTATAACGTATCCGTATCAAGTATAATATATACTTCGTAATCCGGATACAGTTTCTTAACCTTACGCCGGATTTCCTTCACCTTCCGCAACATATCCCGCTCCGCGAAATCAAATATCACATCAAACGAAATCATTTTTGCCGTCTCGTCCACATAGAACCCATGGACCTGCTTCAAAGTATCATATTCCTCAAGCAGCTTCTCAACCTTCGCCTTCATTTGTTTCGCCTCACCACTATCGTTCGCCGCATACACCCCAAGCGTCAGGATGATTCCGTATTCATTGTATACCTTTACCTCAATCTCGCGCGACAGCCGATGAATCTCTTTCGTTTTCATCCCATCACCCAGTTGCACGTGTGCGCTCGCGATGATTTTATTTGGCCCATAACTATGCAGAGCCAAATCATACACCCCTTGTACCCTCGCATCCTCCTTAATCGTCTCTCGCACTTTCTCCATGAGCTCCACATCTGCTTGTGTCCCGATGAGATCCCCTACACCCTCGCGCAAAATCTCCACCGCCGTCTTGATAATAAATACCGACACAAGTAGCCCCAGATACCCTTCAAGGCTCACATGCCAAACGAAACTTATTACCGCACCAACGAGAATCGTGAGCGAAATCGCCGCATCACTAATCGCGTCCACCCCGCTCGCCACCAAGCTCCCAGATTGTAACTTCTTACCCTTGCGGCGCACATACTGCCCAAAGAAGAACTTCACCACTACCGCTACCGCCACAATCACAAGTGATACCACCGTGTAGTCCGCCTCCTCCGGTGCGATGATTTTTTCCACCGACTCCTTGAACGCCACCACCCCAGCCGCAAGCACAATCATCGCCACCACGACCGCCGAGAAATATTCCAGCCGCCCATATCCAAACGGATGCTTTTTGTCCGGCCGCCGCGCCGCAAGCTTCACCCCCACTATCGTCACGATCGATGACAACGCATCGGTCAAGTTATTCACCGCATCGAGCGTAATCGAAATTGAATTCGCGAGTATCCCCACCGCCGCTTTGAACACCACCAAAATCAAATTCACGATTATCCCGTAAATACTGACTTTAACAATCTCTTTCGATCTATTCATATTCATTCATTATAGCACAAAACACAAGAAAAAAGAAAGGACAGGATATATAATCCTGAGCCACAACGATTTCTGCTTTTTGTGTACGTCTGTCAAGACGTGGCGGAAAGGACAGGATTCGAACCTGCGGATGTTGCCATCTCTGGTTTTCAAGACCAGTGCCTTCAACCACTCGGCCACCTTTCCGTTTCTCATTATATCACACTTCCACACAAAATAAAAGGGCCGCCTAAGCGACCCTCTCACGAAATTAGTCCGGGAAATAGCGTTTCACCCCAATTATTCTGCATTCGTATAGACGTTTGTCACATCGTCGAGCTCATCAATCGCCCCAAGAAGTTTCTCCAGCTTCTCGGCGTTTTCGCCTTCTACCGGCACATACGAAGTCGGCTCGTACGAAAGCTCCGCGCTCGTCACGGTCATCCCCGCGTCCACTAGTACCCCACGCACTTTCATGAGGTCCGAAGCTGCCGTATATATTACAGTGCCATCTTCCTCGTCCGACACGTCCTCGGCCCCCGCGTCGAGCGCCGCCATCATTGCTTCGTCGCCTTTCTCGGAAATCTCTATCACCCCCTTACGCGCGAATTGGAACATCACGCTCCCCGGCTCCGCCATCCGTCCACCAGTCTTATCCAGCGTATGGCGCACCTCTGGCATCGTGCGGTTCTTGTTATCGGTCGCGGCCTCTATCACGATTCCTACCCCACCAGGCCCGTAAGCCTCGTACACTTCTTCGATCAGCGCCGCCGCCGATTTATCCGCCACGCGCGCTATCGCCCGTTCGATGTTCGCTTTTGGCATGTTCGCAAGCCGTGCTTTCTCAAGCACCATCGCGAGGCTCGGATTCATCGCTGGATCAGTTCCCGCCCGCGCCGCAATCGCGATTTGATTTCCAATTTTTGTAAAAAGCGCGCCTCGCTTGGCATCCACCACGGCTTTTTGCCGCTTTGTCGTCGCCCATTTACTATGTCCTGACATAATTTTACTCCGATTTCGTTTAACTTCCCTTAATTTTACCACTTTTCCCGCCAAAAGTAAAATCAAAATCACTCCGTATCCCATAAAGACCCATGGATTTTCACTTTCTATCTTGACCAAAAATTGTTTCCATTCCCCAAACATCCCCACTACAAAAATATGAAAATCCAATACCCGTGTCGCTACCCATCCGACCACGGTTTCCACCATCGGTACCCCGCTCACCACTCCAGCCACAAATACTAACCCCATCGCCCATGGCAGAGTCGGCAAAATCAGAAGATTCGCCACCACCGATATCAGCGACACCTGTCCATAATAATATAGTACCACGGGCAGAGTCATCACCGTCGCGGCCATCGTCGTCACTATTGTCTCACCGATAAACCCAGGTTTCTTATCGCCATAGAAAAACCGCACCATCTTTGGTCCCAGCAACATTATCCCCGTAAAACTCGCAAACGATAGCATCCATCCAAGATCGATTACAAACATCGGATTAATAACTAGCGTGACCGCCATCACGATTAGAATTATTCTCCACGGCTCAATTTTCCTACCGCAGTACCACAGAAGTAGCGTAATGAGAGTCATCATCCCCGCCCTGAGAATCGACGGCGTCCACCCCACCATGCTCATAAAGAACACCACAAAAATCCCCGCCGCCATCACTCCAGACATTCGCGATACTTTCCCAAAAATCTTCCGTGCCACTTCTACTAGTATCGACAGATGCGCTCCGCTCGCCACCACAATATGCGTAAGCCCCACCGTCCTAAGATCGTCGCTGAGTTCATCTGGCAGTCCCGCTTTCATTCCTAGTAGATATGACAATCCTAGTTTCACTTCCGGCTCCGGTACTATCTTGGCCACCCTCTCCGCAAACCAATTTCTGATCCCCAGCACAAAATCTCCAGGCACCGGCCTTTCCCATTTCACTAGACTCGGCCGGTACATATATCCCACATACGTACCAAAGCCCTCGCCAAGCTTCCCCCGCACCACTACTGTATCCCCTCTCGCCAAATCTTCATTTTTCATTAAATTCGCATAAATACTGCCCGCACTCTCCGCACAATTCTCATTCTCCACGCAATTATCCCCAAACTGCAGTTCTTTCAACTTGATTTTCGTCCCTTTTTCGTCCGTCACCGGATCTCCGTCGATTGTTGCCCTGACCACTACTTCATGGCCCACTAAATTCTTCACATAATTTTCGCCGCTTATCTCCACCGATATTCTCACAAAACTTATCAAAATCCCCGCCGAGACTGTCAAAACGACATTTAGAAACAGGGGTCGCACATAAAAAATCATCATCAAAAACCCGCTGAGCACCACAAACCACCCCGATTTCAAAAATCCAATTCGAAAAACTAGTCCTATTATCACGCCACCAATCACTCCGGTCGCCAGCCCCACCAGTCCCCACGATGGATGAATTTCCCGCCGCCAAAATTCTTTTGTGATTCTGCCGTTTAGTTGCTTCGGTCCACGTTTTATTTTCATGCTCATTTCCTATCACATATTAAATTCAATTTCAACCCCCCATTATTTTCACTTGACAATTCACCACAAAAATGTCCGCCCCGCCATTACTCTTGTGGTTTATTTTCAAGCAATTTTATGCTATAATCATCGTATGCACCCATGGCTCAATTGGATAGAGCGTCAGCTTCCGGAGCTGAAGGTTGGAGGTTCGAGTCCTCTTGGGTGTACCACATTAATTAATAATAGTTTAATGCCTCCGTAGCTCAGTGGATTAGAGCACTAGTCTTCGGAACTAGGTGTCGTAGGTTCGAAT
>CAZZAI010000050.1:0-6173 GCA_964652665.1 uncultured Candidatus Saccharibacteria bacterium | reverse complement strand
ATCCGAATTGCCAAGTGTTTGCCAATTTCATTATTAAGGGAATTGATAATTTCGATTATATTAAAGATGATGAAGATTTGAAATCGGCTCTGTCTTTGAGAAATGGTACAGATGGGGTTCTCGTCCTGTTGGACGAAGCCCATCTGTACTTCGGGAAAAAGTCCGGTATCTCTCTTGATGTTCTAACTGCTATTTCGCAGCAGCGAAAAGATCGTCGTCGTATTGTCTTTAGTTCTCAAATTTGGGAAGAGCTTGATATTTCTCTTCGTAAGCAAGTTAAAGAGATTGTCTCTTGTCGTTCTCTTTTTAATATGATTCAAATTAACACTATTTCTGATGGTGAAACTTTGACTTATGATAAACTTCAAGGTGCTTACGTTGCTAAAAAGATTCGTACAGAAATCTTTAAACACAATGAACTTCTTTATAATTCTTATGATACTTATCAGAAAATTATTACTAATGAACAATATTCTTCTCCTGCCAGCTCTCACTCTTCCCCTATTATTTACGAATCTTCTTCCCCTCGTCGTTCCTTTTTTTCTTTTTCTCGTAAATCTCCCCATTAATTTATTATGTAGCTTTTCTTTTGAAAAGTTGCAAAATAAAATAAAACATGATATTATTTGAAAATGAACGCAGTATGGCTAATAATTCTGGCGCTGATATTGCTTGCAATGTCAGCGCAACCGTTTTTCGCAGAAAAACGGAAGTACCATTATAAAGCTAAGAGATATTTGATGACACGAGCAGAATCTGACTTGTATAAAAAATTATCTGTTGCTTATGCCAGGCATTACCTTATTGTTCCACAAGTACGGCTCTCATCCCTAGTAGATGAACGTATTAAGGGCCAGAATTGGCGTGGTGCTTTGACTCATGTGAATCAGAAATCTGTTGATTTCGTGGTGTTAGACAAACATACTTTTCGTGTACTGGCTGTCATCGAGTGCGATGATTCTACACATAATCGGAAAGACCGTATTCGTCGTGATATTGAGGTGAATCGTATTCTCTCTGAGGCTGGTATTCCTTGCTATCATCTGCATAATTCCCTATCAAAGACCGTAGATTCTATTAAAAAAGATATTGACAAACAAAAACTTAAGCATTAAAATATTAAATATACATTATTGCACTTGATGTCTCGTTCTCTATATTGTGCGACATTAAAACTATCACCAAAAGACGATTAAGACATCATGCAAAAATCATCATAATCCACCCATAGTTCATCGCCTAGACTAAAAATCCGCGTTTCTAGGCCATTCCGGTTATGTTTAGTACTCTCATCGTGTCTCAGGCTAGGTCGCCTCCTAGGCCCCAAAAATAGCCCCGTAGGGCTATTCTGGCTATTCCCTCCTTGTCTAATGCTTTACGCTGAGCATTCCATCCATCGAGTTATCGCGCTTAGCAAAGTCGGCGGGATCCTTAATTGGTTTCGACAAATCCAGGGAAGTATCAGAGGTGGGAATTATGACAGGTGATTTCTCGAGATGCGTCACCTCTGGACGTATAGGGGTGCTAGAATGACCATCCGGGCGTACGTTCTGAGGTGCATTCGTAGATTCCAAAGTCGAACCCTGCCCGATAAGGCTATCTACAGGGGAATTATTAGGGTGGACATTATGGTGTTTCCCTTTTTTCTTCGCATTCTTGTTTTTGCTAGCCATCGTATGCTCGGCTGTTCCTAAAGCGCCGCTATTCTTCTCTATTGCGTTATTCCCCGCTATATTTTGTCCGTCGCTCTTTCCTGTCATATTTTGTCCACCAACTAGTGCTGCCAAATCTTTGAGTCCGAGTCTTTCTTTGCCCTCAGCGGCATTCGGACTGAGATTCATCCGCCTAAAATCTGCCTGAGGGGTAACGGACGGTCTGTAGTTCGGTTTTTGTTCGGTACGACGCATACTACTAGCATTATTACCGCTAGCATTACTAGTGTTGTTCCCGCTCACCGGCGCGAATACCGGCATGAACATCCCCGTATTACTCCCTGCCATACCGGCATCGCGACCCGAGTCGGACAGCTCCTTTTTATATTTCTCACTCTGTTCAATCGTCTCGCGGATCTCCGCTTCTACTTCGCTTCTTGGTCTTGCGTAATTCATTCTCGACCATTCAACAATCGTTTCAAAATTATCTTTGGGCGTGTCTGGTATCGAGAGAGTCGTCGCAGAGAAAGCTGGTACTTTTTCGCCACCAATTATCATCGAGATGATGAAGTGGCGGTTGTTTAGCTGCAATAAGTCTTGCGCCTCAAAAGTCGGCTCAAATTGCTTGACAAGCACCGGTGCGTCGTCTGCCGACACACGGAAGGAAATCGTAGTCCCGACGTTGCCAAACACCGCATCGCGCACTGCATCGGTCATCTGTGACACGTACTGGTTGGCCACAGTGAGATTGAGGCCGTATTTGCGGGCTTCCGAGAGGATGACCGCGAAAGAATCTGTGGCGAAGTTCTGGAACTCGTCCACATATAGATAGAACGGTCTCCGATCCTCGACCAGTGGTATATCTGAGCGACTCATCGCAGCAAGTTGTACTTTTGTCACCAGGAAAGACCCCAGAATTGCCGCGTTATCTTCGCCGATTAGCCCCTTGGATAGATTTACTACAAGTATTTTTCCATCATCCATTATTTTGCGAATATCAAACGACGACTTCGGCTGGCCCACGATATTGCGGATGATCGGGTTCGCCGTGAAGGCCCCCACCTTATTAAGTACCGGCGCGATTGACTCATTTACCTGCTTGTCATTCCATTGGCCGAATTCGTGCTTCCAGAATTGTAACACCGTGACATCCGTACAGTAATCTAGCGTTTCTTTGCGGAAATCTTTATCCGTGAGTAGTCTTGAAATATCGAGCAAAGTCGTCTCTGGTCGGTCCAAGAGTGCGAGCAATGTATATCTGAGAATATGCTCGAGTCGTGGGCCCCAAGAATCGCCGAACATCCGCTTCAGTACTCCAATGACTTCCGAGCAGATATTCGGTTTCCTAGACGGGTCACTTACCTCTAGCGGGTTAAATGCTACCGGATACGCCGTATCTGCCGGATTGAAGTATATCACATCTTTGATGCGCGATTCTGGTACAAATTTCAGATTGTCGATCGCGAAATCTCCGTGCGGGTCGATAATACAATACCCCTGGTTATAAAACACATCCGACAACGCTAACAGCTCTAGCATACCGCTCTTGCCCGCTCCAGTCTGCCCAATGATGTATACGTGGCGACTCCGGTCGCGCCGAAGCATCCCGAACTGATGGTTGATGCCGCGGAAATTCGTCAGTCCAAACGCTGAAATGTCCGCATCTACCGCCGCATTGCCGGTAATCACGGGAAGCTTAGCTGGTGGCTCGGCGGTTTTTGATGACGCCCAGACGATATTTGGTGTCTCTACCGACGTATGCGGCAAATGATATACGCTCGCAAGCTCTGATATATTCAAGATAAAACCATGATCGGAGAATTGTCGTATCTTGTACGCCTCGAGGTCTTTCGTATTAAATGAGCCCCCTACTTGCTTAAACCCATTCAGGTTTGTCGAATTAAACTGCTTGAATGTCCCGACCAATGCTTGCATATTGAGCTTTGCATTCGTCTCGTCGTTGCCCAGATAGGCTAGCCGAATCTTTACCTCGTAGCCGAGCTTGGTAGCCTTTTCTTCCGCTTTCGCAATCTGAGTCTTTGTCCGCTCGGACAACTCCACCTTAGGTGCCTCCGACCCAGTCCCACCGGCTGGCGGCCGAAATAGCGCACCTAGCGCCTCCACGAGCCAAGTCCAATCAATTCCCGTCCCCGCAAGAATTGATTTCTTCCCAGATTTTGCTCGCCGGATCCATTTGTCAGTCGTGCTTTTATGCCAGTCATCGGGTATCGGACGCGTCAGAATCTGGATCCACATCTCCTCTGAATGATTCGGGTCAAGCTTCGCGAGTGTCCCCGTGATACCTGCCAGGGGGTCCACTTCGAAGGTGTCAAACGTTTTAATCGGCAGCGCATCGTTCTCAATGAGTCCTAGCTCGGCCATATAGGTGACCGGATATTTTTCGCGGTTATCGGCATAATCTTCGTTCATCTTGTAGATTTGCACTGTCGGATATTGCGCGTAGATTTGCCCCTCTACGAAGCTCTGAAGCACCTTTGGCACCCAGACGTAGAATCGAATCTGCCCTGATGTTGAAACGATTTCGAACGACAAGTGTTCCTGTACCCCGCCAGAGTTCTTGAGTTCCTGCTTGTCTCGCAGAATTCCATGTAGACTCGCAAACATCTGCTCCGCCGCAAGCTCCTTTTTATCGTTCGTGCGCGGTATCTCGAGCATCAAAAGTACCGAATCTACATTTAGTACCTTGAGTTTGTTCAGTTTCTTGTAATTACGATACGTCAGAAAAGCCAATATTCCCACTACCGGAATCCAGAAAATCGGCATCAATATAAAATGTATGACATTGTCCATACCGATATTATATCACATTACCATTTTAGCCTCAACTTTTTTTGGCTTGCTTAGTAGTCCGATTCTTGGCCGGCCTAGACTTGTCTATGCGTTCGTGTATAGGTTGCGGTCAACCTTCTTAAACAATTTCTTGTTCTGTAAGTTTAGTAGAATTGTCGTTTCTTTTACTTTGCGAGTGTGTAGTACTTGTTTTACAATCTCTTCTCTAGTGAGCGGTTTGCCGGCCTTCTCGAGGACATCAGTAATAATCTCAGATATAGTTCCCTTCTTATATCCCCATGTCGAGAGCGCATAGATTCCACGACCGATGAGTACAAATCGAGAATCCTTAATTAGCTCGTTGTGGATTGCTTGTACTGTGACATTTTTGCGTTTGAAATTCGACTTCGCTATCTCATCCGCAATCTCTGAGAAATGCATCGGCTGTTTTCTGCTCTCAAGAATTACGAAGATTTTATCACGGATATTACGCGGGTTCACCGCTGGCCACTTCGTGAGTCCCCACATGTCGTTAAGAGATGCGAGCTGCTTCGAGATTGACGCAACGGCCTTAATATGGTCAGGGTGCTCATAGTTTAGAGCATTGTCAAGCTCGTCCAGGGTCATTGGCTTCTTGTTCTTGCTGATGACCGATACTATTTCGTCTACGCGTGCCTTAATCTTCGCTGCATCTCCGTATTCAGCAATACCTACGGCCGCGTTATACTGATCATTCTCTTCCACAACGGTCAGATTGTTCGCGAAGGTTGCGATAAAATAAATACCCATCCGCTCCGAAGCGGTGGATTCTTTACCATATATTTTATCTGCTAGGTCGGCGAGCTTTGCTACGCGACCCATCTCGGTCAAGTTTCGGACAAGGATTTTCTCAGCTGGAGCGAGCTCAGGGATCCCATTTTCTTCGGCGGTGATTTGCAGATGAATCAAAATCGCTTTTTCAAGTTGTCGCACGCGCTCACGTGTAATCGACAATGTTTCGCCGATTTGCTCAAGGGTCTCACGGTTGCCTTTAAGTCCAAAACGACGCGATATGATTTCCTTTTCGCGGTCTTGCTCAATGATTTTGAGGCTGCCGGTGATTGCCTTTTTTAGAATTTCTGCATTTTGCTCCATCAGAATTATCCTTGTCTCTCATCTGTTAATTAAATTAATTACACTTATTATACCATAGGAATCATACATTGTCAACTACGGAATATAATATTTTCTATAACTATTGTAGCACATTTTTTACATTTGTGGAAAAAAATTGTAAAATCATAAGCATTTTATATAAATTATTATGAAATATACTTTTTCTTATTTTCCTATCCGCACGATCGGCACACTAAATACTGTCATCTTGACGAAATGAATTTTAAGAGTTTTCCACAGGAGAGAAATGCCTCACCCCTGTTAAGTGTATATTACATAATAATATCTATAACAGAACAAGACTTGTCAATATATAGAAAGTGCGTTACAATTAAAATGCTACAGTTACAATTCATCAAAGATAATCAAAGTTTATTTATCGAACACAGAATAGGCACCATTAGGAAATAGCCTACGTGTTTGATAAGTTAAGCTTTGATGATATGTGACTGTAGCACCTAGTGGTGCCTATTTTGTTATCAGGCGCCTTCAAGATTAATAAAGAGAGGTTACGAGAGGACTACCATGAAGGCCATACAAAAACTAAATAAGCTATTTAAATCACAACGGGTGACG
>CAZZAI010000049.1:0-6404 GCA_964652665.1 uncultured Candidatus Saccharibacteria bacterium | reverse complement strand
CGGTTTGCGACATCGGATCTTAATGATCTCTATCGTCGTGTGATTAACCGTAATAATCGCTTGAAAAAATTGATTGATTTAAATGCGCCAGAAGTGATTTGCCGCAATGAAAAAAGGATGCTTCAAGAGGCAGTTGACGCATTAATGGATAATTCGGCAGCGCACGGTATGCGTGGTGCTACTTCCAATGGACGACGTCGCTTAAAATCGCTGTCTGACTTGCTTAAAGGTAAGCAGGGGCGTTTCCGCCAGAATCTTCTTGGTAAGCGTGTCGACTACTCTGGTCGTTCGGTAATTGTAGTAGGTCCAGAATTGGAACTTCATGAATGTGGTTTGCCAAAGCAAATGGCACTCGAGCTCTTTAAACCATTCGTAATTTCATGGCTCATAGGGCATGATTATGCTACGAATATCCGCTCAGCTTCTAGATTGATCGAAGCGAAGGAGACGGTGGTATGGGATGCGCTCGATGAGGTAATTCAGGGCAAATACGTACTTCTTAACCGTGCGCCATCACTTCACCGTTTGAGCGTACAAGCTTTTCAACCAAGACTAATTGATGGTAAGGCAATCAAGCTTCATCCGCTTGTGGCATCGGGTTTTAACGCTGACTATGATGGCGACCAGATGGCGGTACATCTACCACTTTCTGATGCTGCGCAGCAAGAAGCAAGGGAGCTTATGTCGGCTTCGAATAACCTTCTTAAGCCTGCGGATGGTGCACCAGTTTTGGCTATTTACCAGGATGTGGTACTTGGCGCATATTATCTTACGTATGATAAGCCTGGTACGGATACTGGTAAGCCAAAAGCATTCTCGAGCATCTATGAGGCCGAGATGGCGTATGATCAAGGTATCATTCGTTTGCAGACTCCAATTCGGGTATTTGCGAAGAAGGAGATTCGCGATACGACGTTGGGACGCGTAATCTTTAACGAGATTTTGCCGAAGGAATATCCTTATGATAACTCCGTACAAACAAAGAAGCATCTCAATAAAGTGATGGCGGATATCTTCGATTTGTATGGTGCTGACGTGATGGTGAAGACTGCGGACGCACTGAAGAACTTGGCGTTTGAATATGAGACAATCGCGTCGATTTCTACAGCGAAGGATGACTATCCAACTTATGATGAAATCGATGACTTCATCGCAGAGGGTGACGCGAAGACGGCAATGATTCAGGAGCAATATAACGATGGTCTCGTGACCGATGATGAGCGCTATAAGCTCACGATTGCAAACTGGCGTGATATCGATAAGAAGATTTCTGACTTCTTGTCGTCAAAGCTTGCGGAGATGGATACAGATATCGCGGTAATGGTGAACTCTGGCGCTCGTGGTAATATCTCGAACATTAAGCTCGCTTCAGCCGAAATCGGTATCATGGTGGATATTAATAACAATGAAATCGAGCTTCCTGTAAAGTCTTCGTACAAGAAAGGTCTTAACACTTTGGAGTCGTTTATCGCAACGCGAGGTGCTCGTCAGGGGCAGGTGTCGACGGCTCTACGTACGGCGGACTCTGGGTATCTTACTCGTCGTCTAGTGGATGTGTCGCAAGACGTCTTTACGACTGATGAAGAAGCGGAAGATCCTGGCTTTGCTGTCTATAAGTATGAAACTGAGCTCTCGGGTATTCCATTTACGATGAGAATCGCAGGGCGCTATACAGCAGAGGTTGTCCCTGGCTATCTAGAAGCAGATGAGCTCATCACTAAAGAAATGGCTGAGCAGATTGATGCTGATCCGGCGATTGAATCCGTAAAAATTCAGTCAGTACTGTCCACTAAGGCAGTCGGTGGTGTGCCGCGTCGTGCTTATGGTGTAGATATGTCTACCCGCGCGCTCGTAGCGGCGAATGAACCAGTCGGCGTGATTGCAGCGCAGTCACTTGGTGAGCCTGGTACGCAGCTAACGCTTGATACGAAACACGGTTCTGGTGTGGCAGGTTCCGGTGCTATCGCAAGAGGTCTTCCTCGCGTGGAAGAGCTTTTGGAGGCTAGAACACCGAAAGGCCAGGCCTATATGGCGCCAATCAGTGGTGTAGTGGATGTCTGGGAGGATGGTAATCACTATATTGTTCAGATTACTTCGCAATCTGCTGGTGCTGAGAAAATTCAGCTCGAGGGTCGCGAACCAAACGTGCGTGATGGTGAAAGTGTAAAAGCTGGTACGATTCTGATTAAGAAATCTGGCGATAAACCGGCCGTAAAAGCATCGAAAGACGGAATCGCGGAACTTGTGAAGGATGCTATTATCTTGGTAGGCTCAGACAACGACATTCGCAAGGTAGAAATTCCTGGCGATGCTGAGCTAGTAGTGAAGCCAAATGATAGCGTAGTGGCCGGAGATAGATTGACGACTGGTTCGCTTAACCTCCAACGTTTGATGGAGTATAAGGGTATCGAAGAGACCGAGCGCTACATTATGAACGATGTTCTTTCGGTCTACTCGGCACAAGGTCACGAGATTTCGCCAAAGCACCTTGAAATCTTGGTGCGTCAGATGTTCTCGAGAGTTAGAATTGATGAGCCAGGTGACACTGAGTTCGTGTCTGGCGATATCGTCTCGAAGGCAGCAGTGACAGCGGAGAATAAACGCGTAACAGAAGAAGGGAAAGAGCCTGCGTCATATACGAATTTGCTACTTGGTATTACCAATGTATCTAAGTACTCAGACTCGTTCTTGTCGGCGGCTTCTTTCCAGGATACTACTCGCGTGCTTATCAATGCTGCTATCAATGGCCGTGTTGATCACTTGAAGGGTCTAAAGGAAAATGTGATTATTGGTCGCAAGATTCCTGTGGGTACCGGTGTAGCTCCAATTGAAGATTTTGAAATTGAGGGCACACATGAGCCAGAAGAAATTGATCTAGAGAAATAATATGTCGATTTCATAAAAAACAACCGCTCAGGCGGTTGTTTTTTGTAATAAGATGTGATATGATAGATGAAGAAGATAAGAGGTTATATGCATTTTTCGACAATTTTCAAATCCCTGAAGAATAAGGACATGTTAAAGAGAGTATTGATCGTACTCGGGATTTTGGTGGCGTACAGATTGCTTGCGCAGATCCCGGTGCCGATGGGGGATGCCTCGACATTTAAGGAAGCGGTGTCTAATTTACTTGAGAAATCAGACTTTTCGTCTTTCTTGAACTTGATTTCTGGCGGCGGGTTGGCTTCGTTTAGTATTATTTTGGTGGGTCTCTCTCCTTACATCACTGGATCAATTGTCGTTCAGTTGATGACGAAAGCAGTTCCGCGGCTTGAAGAGCTTTCCAATGATGGCGAGACGGGTAGACGTAAAATCAATCAGTGGACGCGAATCTTGACGGTACCGCTAGCAATCGTACAATCTATTGCATATATATTTATCTTGTATCAATCTGTTGTATCTGCAAATATCGCGACTGATTTTGTCCCGACAGCGGGAGACTGGATTTTGTCCGTGGTGGCAATGACGGCCGGGTCAATCCTTTTGATGTGGCTTGGTGAGTTGATTACTGAGCAGGGTATTGGAAATGGTATTTCTACACTCATCTTTGCGTCGATTATTTCGCAACTCCCTTCGACAATGGCGGGGCTTGGCAACATGCTATTCAATACTGATGAGAAGTTGAGTGTATTTGGTTGGTTCGAATTGCCTGTCAATCCTACAGCTTTTTGGATTATACTTGGGTTCGCAGTAGCAATGATAGTAGTGATTTACTTCTTGGTGAAGCTTAATGAAGCGCAGAGGATTATTACGGTTAACTATGCTAAGCGTGTACATGGTAATTCTTCGTATGGCGGTATCAAGTCGATTTTGCCGATTAAATTGATTGCGGCTGGGGTGGTGCCGGTGATTTTTGCGACGGCTTTCTTGTCACTGCCGGCACTAGTGGGGCAAATTATGGTATCTGCAGGTAATGAATGGGGTCAAAATTTAATTGATCTTTTCTCGGCTCCATCTGCGGCGAACTTTGCGACGATGTATCCTGACGGGATTACCGGACAATGGTTCGTATATCCGGCGATGTATTTTGTACTAGTGTTCGCCTTTACCTATTTCTATACTTCGATTATCTTTAATACGAAAGAGATTGCGGATAATTTGCAGAAACAAGGTGGATTCATTGAGGGTGTGCGTCCTGGCGGGAAGACTGCGGAATATCTTGGCAAAGTAGTGAATCGTTTGGATCTGTTCGGTGCGCTTGCGCTCGGGCTAATCGCAATGCTGCCATTCATTACGGATTATGTATTTATCTTGGCGATGGGGCAACCAGTTGGGTTATCAATCTCTGGTACAGGTCTTCTTATCGTAGTGACGGTGGCGCTTGAGAATTTGCGTTCGATTGATTCGCGGGCATTAATGATAACATATGATGATTTCCAAAATGAAGATGCAATCGAAGAGTAATATAAACAAAAATAAAAATAAAAATATAAAAATGGAGCAAAAAAAGGTGGACAAAACTGGTTTAAAAATGGATAAAAAATGGTGGAAGGGATCATTCAAATGGATTTTGTTTGGATTAGTTGGGCTATTTATTCTAATATTCTTCTTAAGGGTGGCGATTTGGGAAGATAACTACTATCGCGAGAAAGAAGGTAGTGAAAGAGTTGCCGTCGTCAAAAAGGAAGAGAAAGAGGAATTAGTAGAAGAAAAACCAACTGAGGAAGAGGTCTATGAATATACGGTAGCTCCAGAATACCCGCGATATTTGACGATTGACAGACTAGGTGTTAGCAAGGCAAGAATTATCCCAGTAGGCATAAATGAAAATGGGCAGCTTGGGACTCCAAATAATATCTTTGATGTGGGTTGGTATGATGCTTCTGGGCTTCCTGGTGGCGGGAAGACTTTGCTGATTGATGGGCATAATGGTGGGCCGAATATCCACGGAGTTTTTAAAGATTTGCCTGAAATGGTCTCCGGTGATGAAATAGTGGTCGAGCGTGGCGATGGAAAGCTTTTTAAGTATTATGTTGTCGAGAATGTGACGATAGGGCTTGACGAATCCGATATGTATATGGCGACAGCGATGCGTTCGCCAGAGTCCGGTCGAGAATCGGTGACACTAATATCGTGTACTGGTGATTGGTCTGATGAAAGAGATACGTATTTGTCAAGACAATTTGTTAGAGCCGTTTTAAGACAGGATACAACGCAGGATGAGTCTAGCGAATCGTCCGACGCGGAAGAAAGCAGCGAGAACGAAGGGTAGGCGAGGTATAGTATGAAGATACTTTGGACTGACGGCAGTGCTGAGCCCAATCCCGGCATTGGCGGGTTTGCTGTGATTGAAATTGATAAAGAAGGCGACCCGCATCCGGTTGTTATTGGTAGGGAAGAAAAATCTACGAATATTCGTATGGAGGGGACGGCGATGATTGAAGCAATAAGATATGCTGGCGATGAGGGGTGCGAGATACATTCTGATTCAGAATTTTGGATTAATGTCTTGACAAAATGGGCGCCTGGTTGGGAAAAAGCGGGCTGGAAGAAGAAAAACGGCCCGATTAAGAATCTTGAAATTGTAAAAGAATTATATCGACTTTTCTGTGATTTTCCTGTTAGTGTAATCTGGGTTAAGGGACACGACGGGATAAGATTTAATGAGCTAGCCGATAAATGGGCAAATAAAGCGCGACTCGGCGAAACTGCGGATGGGGTGAGGTTCGTGAATGTCGAGAGTGATAGCGACGAAAATGATGGATCTTCTGATACGGGTAACCAAGTAAATAATTTGACTTTTTGGGAGATGTAGGATTTATTGGCGCCAAAAAGTATTGTGTTTTGGCATTTTTTGTGCTATAATGGAGTAGTAATTTATGGCTAGTCAAAAGGAAGTAATTAAGCTTACGGGTACTGTTGTTGAAGCATTGCCTAATACCCAGTTTCGGGTTGAACTCGAGAATGGTCATATTATTGTCGCCCATATGAGCGGACGAATGCGGAAAAATTATATCCGTCTCGTTCCTGGTGACAGAGTCGAAGTGGAGCTCACGCCCTATGATCTCACGAAGGGCAGAATTTCGTTCCGGCTCAAAGATTAATATTAAACGTTGCAACTTACGAAATTAAATACAAGCCAGAAGTCTATTCTGGTGAGTAGGAAAAAGAAGCAAGTGCAATATAATAGGAAAGGATATTTTAACACTATGAAGGTACGTGCCAGTGTTAAGAAAATCTCGCCTGATGACATCATCGTACGCCGCAAAGGTGTACTTCGTGTTATCAACAAGAAAAAACCTAAGAATAAGCAAAGGCAGGGTTAAACATGGCTAGAATAGCTAGCGTTGTAATTCCTTCCGATAAGCAAGTGTGGATTGCCCTCACTTATGTTTATGGGATTGGAAGAACAACATCAAAGAAAATCCTTGCGGAGGCTAAAATCGAGCCTACCACTCGGGTGA
>CAZZAI010000048.1:0-6503 GCA_964652665.1 uncultured Candidatus Saccharibacteria bacterium | reverse complement strand
CTCGCGACCTCTGCCGTGACAGGGCAGCGCTCTAACCAACTGAGCTACGAATCCACTGGCTATATATTATTATAACGCACTTTTTTGGAAAAATCAAGAGTTTTGTTGGGTCGGAATTTGAAAAGCGGAAGAATCAGTGGCTGGTGCGGCAGGAGTCTGAGTATTTGACGCAGCGTTTGACGGATTACCGCTGGTCATAGGCGAAGCTGGCGGCACATTATTCGTAGTGGCCTGAGGCGCGCCCGATAACGATTCCCCGCTCGGCATCGGAGGCATACTGGTTGTATCTAGATCAATTGGTGGAGTCGGAGGAGGTGGAAGAATATCAGCGTCGGGCATAAGGCTATAGTTAATCTCGGGGACGCCATTAATCTCTGGTGCGGCTGGCGTACTCGGGGCGAGATTCGCGGCTGGATTGATGTTGGCACCAGTTGGAGCCGACATCGGTGATGGTGCAGATGATATAGGCGATGGAGTATTTGGGAATGTGGCAGGAGTACTAAAAGTAGTCTGTGCGGCGTCGGAAACACCCGGTGCAGACGTGACAGGAGTAGCGAGCGGAGTAGTCATCGCGGCATCCTCAGCGAGGGCTTCATCAATCATCTGAGAGTATTTATTGGTGTTACTGTCGGACGGCGATGCTAGAAAATCTGCTGACGGAGAAACAATCTTCTCGGCAGGACGAAGCGAGTCTCCAAGCTCTGGGCTAGGGGCGATGGTAACTGGCTCAGCGGGCGCTGTACCGATTCCTAAAGCGGAGCTGGCGTTAATCTCGGGTGATGAAGAGTCGGTGGCTAAATCTGGAGACGAAGGAGTAAGAGTGACGCCGACGGCTGCTGGAGCGGGAGAGGCAGTATTAGCCGCAATAGATTCGTCTGCGGGCGTAGCTGTGCCGGCAGTATCATCGGACTCGGTCGTCTCGTCATTCTCTGCTGAGCTTTCATCGTCTTCAGGGCCATGCTCAATATCTAGAGAGGCACTTTCTTCGCTATGCTCGCTCGCGAGATTCTTATTAAATGAGAACATCTGATTGTCCATATCGGCGGTAATATTCTCGGAAATCAGCTGCTGATTGGCGCCGGACTCCATGAGCTTCGCGGCGATTTGCATAGTCTCGGCAGTAGTGGAAGCATTGGAGAATTTACCAGTCGCGGCGACGATGCCGGTAAGAAGTGCAGTGGCTTCGTCTTTCTCGACAGGGAGTTTCTTGATACCATAAAGAAGCGCGGCAACCATTTCGGAAATAGAACTTCTGGACTTGTCGCTCCATTCAATCTCGCCAAATTTGCCTGGGTTGCCAGTCGTGATATTAATAATAGAAGCATCGTGCATGATGCGACCGTGCTCGCGAAGAGCGGCGTCCAAGTCGGTACCACTAGAGACATCAAGTGCCAATACCAAATCAATGTTAAAATCACCGTAAGAAAAATCTAAATCATCTTCGTCGATGCGGGTCTTATAAGGCGTAATGTAAATGCGGACATAATCACCATCTAGTTTGTAGCGGAGATGGTCGGCCTTGTCCTTATTTATAGCGATGACGAAATCCTGCAAAGTGTCGGCGGTAGCCTCGAAAGTATCCTCGGGCTTTAAGAATTCGAGGGCATTCGGCGTGGAGCCAGAATAGATAGCCGTCGCACGCTTGCCAGCGCGATCAAGACAGATAGAAAGACCAATTGCGGCAGCTAACTCATCGACAGATGGGTCAGAAGATAAAGCAATCAAAATATTATGCGCGTCGGCAATTTTGTCCGCAATCTCGGTCATGATAGAAACAGAATCGTTTGGCTCTGTATTGGTGTTTGTTTGCTGTGGTTCTTCTGGCATACTTATTATTATATTATCATAAGCATTTAATAATGGCAAGCCCGTCTTGTTTTGGGCGTTGTTTCATGATTTATTGCACCTCGGGAGCTCCGCAATGTGGTAATCTTCGATTATACCACATTGCTTCGCCTCTACAGCGACAAAATCGACCAAAGGTCGCCCATTCTGCGTCAGCTCAAAAAAAGAAATAAATTTCTTTTTTACTCGCTTCCTAGAATGGTCAAGATTTTGTCTTTATGTCCCTCGGCTGCAATTGAATTATGAAACAATACCTTGTCTTGATGAGTATTGCTTCATGATTCACTCAAGTCTCGGGGTGAAAAATGGGGGTTTACTTTTTAGAGAAAAAGAGGTATAATTAGAAAAAGCAATAATTTTTAATCTAAATAGGAATAAAATGCCAATTATCAAATCTGCTAAGAAGGCCGCACGTCAAGCGACCAAGCGTACAGCACATAATGTAGAAATCAAGAAGGACATCAAGGCAGCAGTGAAGGCTTTTCGGAATGATCCAACGGTGAAGAGTCTCGCAAAGGCTCAGTCTGAGTTCGACAAGGCTGTCAAGAAGAATTTGCTCAAGAAGAACACCGCTTCTCGTCGCAAGGCTCAGCTTCACGCTTTTGCCAAGAAGGTTGGCGTCAAGGCTTAATCTTCTACTCGACTTCTAGTTAGTAAGGTTTCTAAAATCCCTCGGCGAGCGAGGGATTTTTGTCGGAATTGTAAGATAACAAGCAACGTGAGATTTTGCTGAGAATTACATTGAGAACAAGCAACGAGAGATTTTGCCGAAAATTATATTGAGGACAGACGTAATAAAAAACTCTCTACGATAAGCCATGGATCGATGCTGGTGGTCTTCATCTGTAAATCGGCGGCGGCAAGCTCCTTTAGAATACGCTTCTCCTTCACGCCTGGACGGCTAGAAAAGTCCTTGAGTGCTTGCGAGACGAGAAGGCCAGTGAATTTAATCGGGTCCTCAGACATTTTGAGGTCGGAGAGCATTGAGATGGCCTTCTTGCCGTTAGTCTTGGCGGTGCGATAGATATCAAAAATCTGACCGATATTCTGGGCGGGCAAGGCAAATTCTTTAATTTCGATGGAAGCTTTAAGTGCTTTGTAGGTCGCAGAGCGTTTGTCTAGCTTAGTCTCAAAGAGTGCGACACGGTGAGGAGTATGGAGATATTTCGGAAGCTCATCAAAGGCGGGTTTATTCGTGGACAAATCTCGGATCAGAATATGACGATCGGTAGCAAGAAGTGAAGTGCCTAGGAAAATAGACGGCAAATCGGCGACATCAACATCCACACCATCGATAACTTCGTAATCAGAGCCTAAGAACTTAGTAATCTCAGACTTGGCACGGACTCGGTCGTCGCCTGTAAAAACAATAATCATGATGCCCTCCTCTGACAATGTGGGCAGATATGGGTGCCGCGTCCGGCGACGCGAATTTTCTCAATAGTGGTCCCGCAGATGACACATGGCTTGCCGGTGCGGCCAAAAACTTGGGCAAATTTGTCTAGATAATCGCCACGCGTACCATCGGCTTTGACGTAATCTTTCATGGTGGAGCCACCAGACGCAATAGAAAGATCCATTGCTTTTGCGGCCATTTTTAAGAGGACGCTAGCTTGAGCCTTAGTAAGAGCGCCGGCTTTGGTCTCGGGATGGATGTTGCTCATAAAAAGTGACTCATCGGCATAAATATTGC
The DNA here is from genome assembly GCA_964652665.1 of uncultured Candidatus Saccharibacteria bacterium. GTDB lineage: Bacteria > Patescibacteriota > Saccharimonadia > Saccharimonadales > Saccharimonadaceae > Nanosyncoccus. The sequence goes on along the minus strand of CAZZAI010000048.1, from coordinate 2,965 downwards.
CAAGGCCGCAGATAATGCTCTGGTTTAGAATTACGGCCTTCACGGGCGCATTCTTATGCCGCTGAAGCTTTTCGTAAAATTCCTCTGGAGACATGCTCCACGGCTCGGGGGCAAGTTTTCTGATAAATGAGTCGTTCTCTACCTCACTAGTGGGGAGAGATTTAATAAAGCCGAATTTACGCTGGTCATTGAAATAGAGCGTGCCACCATCTAGATGAAGAATGACTCTGGTCTGTCGATTGGGGAGCTCTGCGACAAAATTTTCACTGGGATGGCCGGCGGCGAAGCGGATGCTATGAGACTCCGCACCTGCAGTCTTGTCGGGAGAAGCTCCGGCGCCTGAATTGTCGGCGGCGGGGTCGTAGATGAGCTGTCCAGTCATCCGGAGATGGATCATGAGCGAATTTCCGTTATCTAAATCAATGATTAGCGCCTTGCCGAAACGACGAATCTTCGTGACTACTCCAGTGGTTGGAATGCCCTGAAAAGATTTCTCACAGAGGATGTCAGTACTCGTAATTTTGCGCTGAACAATAAATTTGTTCAGGCCACGACGGATGGTCTCTACTTCTGGAAGCTCAGGCATAGTTCTCTCCTAGGTATTGTTCGGAAAAGCCCTCGATGGTACGATCCATGAGGTTGTCAAGCTCTGATTCCGTGTAAAATTGATAAGATTCGCCTTCGACGAAATCATTGAGCGAGTCGTCGCGCATAATTTGTACAACTTCTGCGAGGTCGCTCTTAGTAATGTCGATAGCCGGTATTTTGTTGGCTTTTACTATTATGGCCTGATACTTATCCTCTGGGATGTCCAGCTCGTGATGGAATTTGGTATCATAGAGCCAGAAATCGTGATGCTTAATGTCGTTTTGAGCATCATAACACAGCGGAGAAAGCGCGGGGACCTGCCTAGCGCGATGGAAAAAATCATAGTTGAAAAAGCCATCGGTAAACAGATGAAAAATATAGCCGAGGTATAATGGGACTTTGTCGTCGACCTCACGGCGATTCTCAGCGTAGAAATTCAGCGAAGATTTCTGATCATAAGCATAGTGAGTCTTCGCGTGATCTTTGACGATGGTAGGGTTATTGGCGTAACCGTTGTTAAAATCGGGCAAAAGGCAACCAAGCAAAAACTCCTGCTTTTCCTCAGGGGTAAAGCGGAGTTTTTGAGAGAGCCGCTCACCTGCTTCTAGATGTATATTCCAGCTTGGCATGATGAGCATATTATATCATATTTAGCGTGCGTAAGCAACGTTGTGTTCCATTGCTTGAGTCTCGAGCATAACCATACGGGTAGCATCATCAACGGCGGAATTAACAGAGTGCTTGACACGGGCGTGTTCCTCGGCCTTCTTGGCATCGTTCCAACGATCCAAAGTACCTACTAGGTAGCCAGTAATACGGCGGAGGCGCTCAAACTTACCCTCGTCGAAATATTCAGCGTGCGCATCAAAGTAATCTCTAGCAGCATCTTCGCCCTCTTTGGCGGAGATCAAGCGCATGCCAGCTTCGACTAGACAAGAGACGTGCAAAGTTTCGTATGCGTCAAATTCTTTCAAAGCTTCAGCGATCTCTTTGTCGGAAATTTTGGCGTATTTGTTAAGAGATTTCGCAAAGCGCTTAGCATCATAGTTCTCAGTGTCATTAGGATTTTTGTAGATAATTTTCTTCATGGTTTTCTTTCTGCCCGGGGGGCGTTATTTTTGTTATAAGCATTACCTAATAACCATTATAAACGCTAAATATGGTGGTGTCAAGAACTTTTTGACGCTAAATATGGTGTTTTTCCACAATTGTGGAAAACTTAAGTCATAAGCGGGTCCTGCCGGCTGTATTAGTCGGGTCCTGCCCGAATGCCTCTTTCTCGGGCCGCTCCGGGCCGCTCGGCCAAGTCTTAGGCCCTTCGAAAGAGGCATTTCGGTCACCCGACTCATTCGCGGCCGTCACCCGCCCGTCTATAAATCGCCCCAGTTGTGGCCGATTGTGACGTCGACGGCGAGCTTCACAGGGAGCTCGGGTGCGACAGACTCCATTTTGGCCCGTAAAATATCTGCGATGCGCGTGGCATCTTTTTCGTCGCATTCGATTATTAGCGAATCGTGGACTTGCATAATAAGATTGGCCGTATCTGGCAAGGCGGCGTCGACCTGGATCATGGCCCGCTTCATAAGGTCGGCTTCGGTGCCTTGAATCGGCATATTGCTAGCGGCGCGCTCGGCGGCGGTGCGAATAAGGAAATTGGGCGATTTCACATCAGGGGTCGGTCGGCGGCGACCAAAATAAGTCTCGACGTAGCCCTTGGTACGAGCGTCAGTCAATATCTGGTCGAGCTTCTGTTTGATTGGCGCGCGAAGGGCAAAATAGTTATCAATGAAAGCTTTCGCCTCGGGGATGGGCATATGCGCGGCATCGGCGAGCCCTTTGACGCTCATACCGTAGAGAATCCCAAAATTCACGACCTTTGCGGCGCGGCGCTGGTCCTTGGTGACCTCTGCAAATGGAACATGGAAAGCTTCGGAAGCGGTCTTGGTATGGATATCAATATCATGGTTGAAATCGTCGATCAGTGGCTGGTCGTTTGAAAGCGCAGCGGCGAGACGAAGCTCAAACTGCGAATAATCGGCGGAAACTAACACGCGGCCTTTTGGCGCGACAAAACCGGTGCGAATACGCTTCCCTTCTTTGGTGCGGACGGGGATATTCTGGAGGTTCGGGTCCTTAGAGCTCAAGCGGCCGGTCGCAGTGACATTCTGCGTGAAAGTAGTGTGGATGCGGTCATCCGTATCGGCGAGCGTAGGCATCGGTAAGATATAAGTGTTCAAAAGCTTCGCAGCTTCACGATATTCGATAATCTGCTCTACAACTGGGTGAAGAGTCCTCAGCTTCTCTAATTCTTTAGCGCCGGTGGAGTAGCCTTTGGTGGTTTTCTTGATACCCTTCACGGGGAGGCCTAAAGTAGTGA
>CAZZAI010000047.1:0-6686 GCA_964652665.1 uncultured Candidatus Saccharibacteria bacterium | reverse complement strand
CAGCGACGGCGGGCGGCGGGGACTCCGTGTCCGAAAAGCACTTTACTAGTGGCTCTTCCACTTAAAATTTTTAATAACTTTTTGACTTTTTGTATGGCCTTCATAGTGTCCTCTCGTAACCTCTCTTATTACCCCATGGCCGCCTAGTTACAGAAATCACTAAGGCGCCACGAGTGGACCCCGTTATCAGTACTTCCGGAGATAACTCCCAAGGATAATGACACAGGCCTCGTGACGCCTATAATAATCATTATCCTATTAAATTGTATTTTCCTAACAACGGGGTCCAATCTGTTGTTAATATACTTACATTATAACCCATTCCGCACACCATTTCAAGCATTTTCTCCCACATTTCCCCATTTTTTCAAAAGACTTTTCCACAGCCCACAGCTAGCACGTCCCACCGCCGCCCATGACCAACTCCACGCCCTATCACATCAAAAAAAGAGACTCCCTCGAGTCTCCCATCCATACATCTATACCTATTATATCACGTTTTAATATCCCGAACGTCCACTACGCCGCACCACTAAATCCATATCTTATTTTCCCATCAGCCAATTTACCACGTTTTTCCGCCGTATTCCACCATCATCTGTCTCCATCAGGTCCAGCGTAAGCAGCGTCTTCTGATACTTATCACCGGTATTAGCAATACTCGCCACCTCTCGATCATATGTCTCGCCAACCGCCGTTTCCGCCACTTGGAAGTATTCCAGCGTGCCATCACCCCCCTTTACCACAAAATCAATCTCCTTTTCATAATTCTTCCCTACCCACACTCTACCATCATACCTCTTATAGAGTTCCAAAAACACCACGTTCTCCAGCCTATGTCCAGAGTCCGCATTACTAGGCAATCCCAGCACAGCATCCACGAGTCCCATATCTACCATATAGTATTTTTCTAGCGTCTTCAAAAGTTGTTTTCCGCGTATATCAAACCTCTGCGTCGGATACATCACATAACACTCGCTCAGCGCCTCCAGATACCCAGCCACCGTCTCTTTGTCTATCACACTATTATCCTGCCGGAGCACGTTCGACACATTATTCGGCGAAGTGATATTTCCAACATTATTAAACATATACTCCACCACCCGCCGAAAATCATCCATAAACCGTATCTTTTTCCGCTTGCGTATATCCTCCTCTAACACGGTATTATAAATACCCCTAAGATACGACATCACCGCATCTTGCTTGCCCGCCACCAGCATATTTGCCACCTCTGGGAACCCACCATATCGCATAAACCACTGAAACTTCTGAAAACTATCACGTTCCGTATCTGGGAAAAAATCCAAAAACTCGCTAAACGTCAGCGGCTGCATCTTCACCTCGATATACCTACCAGAAAGCAGTGTTCCGAGCTCGCTACTCGTAATGTCAGCGTTCGACCCAGTTACGTAAAGATCGACATTATCCCTCAAAAACAGGCTGTCGAGCGTCTTTTCAAACTCTGGTATCAGCTGCACCTCATCTATGAAAATATAGTTCATCTTATCTGGCACTAATTTCTCAAGCACCTCGTCGTGAAGCAAATTCGAATCCGTCGTGTATCGCTCGTTTAGCTTATTCTCCAGATTATAAGACTGCACACATTGTCGCTCTACCCCCTGTTCTATCAGCCTCTCGCGAAATTGCATCAAAATCGTAGACTTACCAGACCGACGCACCCCAGTCACCACCTTAATCACGTGCACATCCCTCAGCGTATCTAGTATTTTTAGATATGATATTCTTTTCATGCTTTAATTATATCAAATCCATTGCGATTTTACAATACCATTTTCCATCCAAATCGCGAAACTCCAAACTTTTCTAGACTTTCGCGATTTCAAAATTGACAATTTTACAGAGGTGATTCACGCTTACGTTAATCTCAAATCGCGAAACTCCAATTTTTTCTAGACTTTCGCGATTTCGAATTCATGCGCCAAAACCATCTCGCAAGGCCCACCCAAAGACTTCATCTAGTCCGCTACAAAGATGCACATATCCACGGCAAGCCCAAGCTCCACCAAAAAGCGCCCCAACACGGGGCGCTTCCGAGTCTATCAAAGTAAACGAATCTACTTAAACTCTTTCACTTCGTACTTCTCACTCGCCACTTCGTCAGCACCAAGCACAATCCCACTCACCGCCACCGCTGCAGCGTATTTCATTTTATCGCTCAGTTTCTTATCTGTGCCAACTATCGTCACAATCTTCCCCTCTGCGCGTAGCTCTGCCGCTACTTTCATCGCATACGGAATCTCCGCATCTGTAACTGGGATTACTGCGACATCCACCGCCTGTTCACTCGATGCCTTCACTAGCCCATTTTCGTTCAACACATAAAATAACCGCGTCAGCCCGATCGAGCCCCCTACTCCAGGAAGAGCCTGTTCTGTGAAATACGACGCGAGATTCTCATACCGTCCGCCACCACAGACCGACCCCACTCCAGGGTACTCCGGCAAATTGAACTCAAATACCGTTCCAGTATAATAATCTAGCCCCCGCACTATCTTCATATCGGCACTAATCTGCGCACTTCGTCCATCCGCCTCGAGGAGACTCATTACGGTATCGAGCTCGCGTACGCCTTCTTCGAACCCATCATCTTGGATATCCAGCGCCTTGAGCCCAGCAATTACTTTTTCACGCGCCCCGCGCAATTCTATAAACGAAAGTAGTTTTTCCACCCGGTCACTTCCAAGCCCCAGCGCTTCAAATCTTTCCCGAGTCACTTCAGGCTCCACCTTTTCCGCATGGTCGATAATATCAAACACCGCGTCCGACTGTGCATCGAGGTTGTATTCAGAGAGTAACCCAGACAATATCTTACGGTTGTTAATCCTTGCCACCACTGGCGTCCCGAGCTCAAACGAGTCAAACGCATCAAGAAGCGTCGATATCACATCCGCATCATAGTAAATCGGCAAACTCCCCCGTCCAATCACATCCACATCGCACTGGTAGAATTCACGAAATCTCCCCTTCTGTGCCCGCTCCCCACGGAAATTCCGCCCAATCTGTGACACCTTGAACGGGAATTTTAGCTCATTCTCATGCTCTACCACATAGCGCGCTAGTGGTACCGTATGGTCGAACCGGAGCGCCTGATCTGCGCCCTCGCTCGCTTCCTTTGTCTTCACTACACGATAAATCTGTTTCTCAGTATCACCACCCGCCTTCGCAAGTAGAATCTCACATCTATCAATTATCGGCGTCTCAATATTCAGGTATCCATGATGCCTATACACATTTGACAAACTATCTTTAAGTTTATTAAAAGTCGCTTGTGATTCTGGCAACAATTCCTGCATGCCAGAAATTGGTGATGTATTAATTTTTTTCATAATACTTCCAATTATACCACAAATGTGCTATAATAGATAGGTAAGATAGCACATCTAGCACAATTTAGCTGGCGCTGTAGCTCAGTTGGTAGAGCAGAGGCCTGAAGAGCCTTGTGTCACTGGTTCAAGTCCAGTCGGCGCCACCAGATTAAAAACTCGGCATTCCAGCCGATTTTTTAGTAGTAGATTTCTGTTAAGTACCTTGCAAAAAATAGCATGCAATTTTGAAGCATTTTTACAGCAAAAACCGCCAAAAATGCGATTCTTACCCCTATAATATTGTCTGTTAATACCCTAAACAATCAGATTATTATTTTCTAATTAGTACGTGATAGTGATATGAGCTAGTGGCTCGCTCTTTCGTAATAAACTCTTCAACTTGAAAAACTTTCACAATTTCAAAGTCCCTGAATAAATCTACGATTAGATCATAGTCAGCATAAAAATGCGGTATGCCATTCTCCGGTCCATCCTCAACTCTAATTTTTGTGTTCTCGTCCACCATCGGCCAATCTTGCTGAAAGCCCCAGGTCTGCTTTGAGCCTAAAGTCAAATAGCACTCTCCGCCTTTTCTTAAAACTCGTTTTAGCTCCGAAACAATTTTTCTCATTCCCGCTGTATCGGTATGAGATATTACGTTGCGACAATAAACACAATCGAAACTATCGTCACCGTACGGCAAGTTCAGCATATCACCAACTCGTAAATCGACTTTTACTCCTGCTCGCTCAGCGTATTCTTCTGTTCTTTGGATCGATGTTTCGCTTAAATCAAACCCGGAAGTATTAAACCCTGCTTTAGCAAATTGAATAGTATGTCTTCCTAATCCACAACCGAGATCGAGAAAATCACTCTTATTCTGAGAAAGCCATCGATTAATAAGATAATAAGATTCCATCGCTGGCTCTTGCCAATATTTCTCGTGGTCGCCTTTTACCATATTCCAGTTCCATGCTTTAGAATCTATCATTCATTCTCCTTTCTACTATTATATCATGAGACGCAAGTCGCCGCTTTTCGCGGATATCTTCCTTATAGATTGTTAATACCTGCCCAATTCGCCCCCACCAAATTAAAAACTCGGCATTCCAGCCGATTTTTTAGTAGCGATTTTCTGTTAAGTATCCTGCAAAAATAGTATGCATTTTTGAAGCATTTTTACAGCAAAAACCGCCAAAAATGCCGTTTTACCCCTGTTTAAACGTCTGTTAATACCCTAAATAACTTGACCTATAATAAATACTATTAAGCTTTTTGAATGAGAAAGACCCGCCGAAGCGAGTCTTTACGCGTGTTGTTGTCGGGTGTAAGCATCACTCCTCCACGTCCTCGGAAACGCCGTCGTCATCAGGCTCGTCGTCCGTTTCTGCCAGATCCTCCGGTTTTTCGCGAACCGTCCTCAGATAGACAACTCCTTCCGGTTTCTCCCAAGGGGAAGTCCAACCTTCTTCGTAATCGATCAGACGAGGCTTGACGACCTGCATCTCGAGCTCAGAATTGGCATCTTCGTCCTCAAGGTAGGTATAGAAGCCATCTTCTATATCCAAGAACCTGGAGGCGACGCAGAGGTCGAGGAAGTCGTACACGAAGCAGTCGAAGCCACCGTTCTTGCCGAAGCAAGATTCGTGCATCATAAGCTTCCTGACCGGGAAACCATCGCCCATATCGATCTCGATGTAGGTGTCCTCGCAACCGGAACTTCCCTTACGGTAACAGAAGCGGTAGCGATTGTGACGCTCATAGAGAGCGACTTTCTCGCCAAACTCGGCTTCATACTCCTTGAGAAAGCGTCCGAAAGCGGTGTTGACTTCGCTGGCGTACATATCGCGCCCAGACTTGCCCTTAACGGACAGCTCGTCGTTCTCAACGGAGATAACGAAGCTCGTCCTTGTAGAACTCGTCCATCCACTGAACTTGCCGTTCTTGATGACGAAAAGTCTGCTGAAATCCTTCATAGTAGTTCTCCTCTCTGCGGTTTTACCGCTGCAAAATAGTATGATAGATTACATCTTGCCGCAAGGTTCCCCTCATGCGACCAGGTCTACCTGCTCTCTGCAATTGACAGTAGATACAACTGGTCGCATGAGATAGAAAAACTACTCAATGCTTACCACTCGACTTTATAACGTACTTAGTTAGTCTTTGAGCTTTACTAACTATGCTTACATTATAACACACATGCTTATTTTTATCAATATTATAACAACAGAAGAGTTATAACTGAGGTAAAATACGACATTTTTTGTCTAAATAGGGTCGACAAAACCGAATAGCCACCCCAATTAATGATATTTGACGTATTCTAAAAATTAGTTTATAGATTGGCTAGCTTGTTTTTTATTTCATCTCTATGGATTGTTAATGCCTGAACAATTAGCCCCCACCAGATTTTATCTGACTCGGCATTCCAGCCGATTTTTTTAGTAGTAAATTTCTGTTAAGTACCTTGTATGTTCTGGGGTGTTATTATGCGCCGATTTCGCACAAAAAATGTGCCAGAAAGCACATTTTTACCTCTATAAGATCACCTGTTAATACCCTAAACAACTTGGTCTAGTTTTTCTAAAAAAAGAGAGCCCCCGACTCTACCCACACTGGTCGTGTGGAAGTCGGGGGGTCTACGAGAGTTCAGATTCTATAATCTATTCCTCTCTCTCTGATATACAGAGCGGTACGCGGGTCTCCATCAGCTTCTTTACAACATTTCACCTTTACGGTGAACTTATTCTTAAAAGCGGGTTTTTTCAGTGCCCTAGCAATGAGAGCACCCTCTTCGATTTTGCAAATGGGTACATACTCATAATCGCCGGCTTTTCCCATCTGACAACCCCTATTTAAGGTGCATTTGAACTGGTCTTCGCCGCAATAGTCGTCTTTATCGATGCCATATACATCGGCCAACGACAGCAAAGTCGCAACTGCAACCATATGATGGTAACCGGCACCATACTCATGCTTGTAGGTGTTTAAGAAATTCTGAATATATTCTTTCCAGACTTCAGCATCACCACCAGTAGAAGTACCATACCACGCATAATGCGCAGTTACGCGACCTGATACAAGAAGATTATCGCAACGATGTGCAATCTTCCTCAGTTTTTTCTCTCCGAAATACATACCTAATGTTTTTGTCATAGCATTGCCCTCCTTTATTATACTGCCGCTATGTAAGATAATGTATTTACCGCTCTTTTTCTTAAGCTACTAGCGGAATCGTTATTGATACCGTAACTTAATTATATCATACACGCCTATTTTTGTCAATACTTTTATGCTTTTTGGGGCCTTGTTTCCTAATTGGACAAAAAATGAGAGTATGTTATGCTTAAATTATGG
>CAZZAI010000046.1:0-7401 GCA_964652665.1 uncultured Candidatus Saccharibacteria bacterium | reverse complement strand
TAATAATTCTCCTTGCGTAGTTGATAGTATAAATCTGGAAGAGATTTAGTTAGATCTTTTAGATTTTTGGGAATGCAGCGATGATGGTTTTTTGTATGTCTTGTAGGTTCTTAATTGGTTGATATTGCGACTTTAATGTGTTGATATAGTTGAGATCGTGTATTTTATTCGTATCGGCTTCTAGGTGGGTTTTATTGACGCCGGAATCGTAATCATTGAACTTATATTCGCCGCCATATACTTTATCTGAAAGTTTAATGTGCGCATTGGGTATGTTGTAACTATCGGCGACAATTAAGCCGTGTAGACTGGACGAAAGAATGAAATCACAACTAGATATTTGTGTGGCGACTTCTTTTGGTGGGTCCAACGGGTTGATGATGAGAAAATTATCGTTTTTGCGTAGGTTGGAGACGATCGCGTTGTCTGCGTCAATATAATGATGGACTAGGCCAATTTTGTGATTCTTTTTTGCGCTTTTGGGGTAAATAATACTGGCTAAGAGGCCCGGATCACCAAGTGGAAGGTCTGGTAGATTTTTGATTTGGGATTTTATGCGGGAATATGTTATTTTGCCACGTAGGGCATGAATTGTTACTCTTTTCAGAAGGTCTGTTTCGTTTGGTATTGGTTCGTTTGAGATGAAGCCGCTGCCCCAAATATGATTAGTTTTATCATATGTCATATGTGTTAGCTCAGAAAGAATGGAGCCAACAGTGAAGATTGATGCTTCGCTGGCATGTGAGGTAGGAATGACGCGATATCCAAAAATAATTGGAACAATGTCTTTTTGGATTTCGTCTCCAAAATTTGTGATGCCTAGATTTTGGTCTTCGCTAATAAAAATGTGAAGTGGTGGTTTTTTATGATTTTGTATCCTGCTGGTAGAAGATGGAATAATCGACAGTTGCTCAAAATGCTCGAGGTGTTCGAGTAGTTTTTGCTCTTCTGCTTTCTTTTTGGCGGCTATTTCTTGCTGATATTCCTCGGTCCAGATTGGTCTTGAGAATTTTGTAAAATAATGACGCCAAGTGGTGATGTATTGATAATCCTGTTGTTTTGGTGAGAGCGTATAACTGTTCCATGGTTTATTTTGGGAGAGGTGGAGGAAAGTTATATCGGGTGGTATATTATATCCGTATAAATTGGTCATAAAATTGTATGTTTTCCCCAAGTCTTTTATCTTTTCTGGGGGGAGTTTGGTGATTTGGATTAATGAGAATAAAGAGTCGTCGCCCTTTCTTGGCGCGTTTAGATCCAAACATTTTTTAAAGTATTCTTTTGCGATATTGTAAAAGTCTATTTTATCCATTGTCTTATTATTGAAATAGACGACCCCACTCGCAATGCGTGGTTGCGTTGTTTGCTCTGACGATAGGTTGAAGGCTTTTTGTAGGGTGTCAAAATCATCTAAAAAGACCCCATGACAATCACCAACAGTTAATCCGGCCACACCTTGGATGCGACCAATATTTTTAAGAGGGTTTGCTGTGCACAATACATCGCCATCTATGTATAAGGAGTATTTAAAGCCTTGGTTTAATAAAACTTCTGGAGCGGCAAAAAGATAGTAACATTCTACTGGATATTGCCAATGGCGATAAAAGTCACCTCTTAAATCAAGATCGAAAAAAGAGATATTTAGTTTTTTCATAATGGCTTTATTGTGTTCGCTGATATTGCGACTGAAGATAAAGAGTTTTGCTTTGGGAATAAAGTTACGAATGGATAACAGTGCAGCTATGGAGCGTGGTATATAATCATTATTGCAAGTGGAGAAGAAGGCGGTATTGTGATGATAGAGATGTCGCATGCTTAAATTATATCAATTTCCTTCGAAAAATGGAATGGTTAGTATTAAAATTATACGAGCCACTTTTTGACAATAGGGGCGTGGCGTAAAATTATTGTGATGATGAGGGAAATCACACGAAGAAAGTCGAGATAAATGAGCCGAGAGCTATTAGTCGCTTGTCCCTTGGCTTCCGACTTTATTTTTCAACGAATCCTAGTTTTTTAGCAATGTGCATCCCGGTATTTTTGAAGCCTTCGCGGTCAATGAACTGGAAAAGTTTGATAATGGGATTTTTGGAGAACATTTCTTCTCCAACTGAATAACTGATGAGCTTCTCTGCCGGTAAAGGATTTTTTGGGGCTTTGTATTTTTTGATTTCTTTTTCGCAATAGGAAAGTGCGGCGTCATACGGTGTATTTTTGAAGTATTCAATAAAGTAGTAATAATAGGCATAGTTTGAGCCATTTAGGGCAATGCGTTCTTTTTCGGTGAGAGATTTGACAACCTTAATCCAGAAATCGTTACCTTCAGTGCGGACTTTGGGGTTGGTGTTGGTGACTTGTCCGGCATGATAGCGTGACTTGATAAGCACGCCTGGAACGTGGACGAATTTGTATGTTTTGTTCATCTCGAACCATTTTTCGTAGTCTTGAGTACAAATAAGCTTGGTGTCTAGGCCGCCGTATTCGTCCCATGCGGATTTGGGGATGAGCATGGAATTGCCATTGATTGCGCCGCGCATGAAAGCGTATGATTGATGTTGTTTTGCGAGTTCTGGGTCGATAATGAGATCGGAAATTAATTTTCCGCGTTTATTTACGATGCGGTAATCTGAGTAGGCGATAACTTTTTTGCCGATTAATTGATGTTCTTTTAGGAAAGAAATTTCGGCTTCGATTTTATCTGGCATGTACATGTCGTCGTGGGAGAGCCACGAGAAGTATTCACCTTTCATGTGTTCGACGCCAAAATTGATGGCAGTGGATACGCCGCCGTTTTGCTTGTGGTAATAACGAATTTTGTTCCCGTAAGATTTAGCGATAGCGTCGGTTTTGCCTCCGTCGGTGGAACCGTCGTTCACGACGATAATTTCACAATTGTCGTAGGTTTGGGCGAGAGCCGAGTCGATGGCATCTCGCATGAAATTAGAGCCATTATAGACTGGAATAACGATGGAAACTTTTGGATTGTCGGATGCTTTTGTCATTTTATTTTCTCCTTGATAGTTCTTAGTTTTGATTTAATTGTTTCTGGCAAATTTTTTTTAAGTATGTTTTTGGGAGTTTTTCTAGAACCTTGGCGTAGTAAGCGCTTATATAACTTGGAATTATAATTTTTGATAGATTCTTGGACCCTTGTATTATTATAATCGAAAAGTTCGGAATTGCCTAGACTGAGAAAAATCGGAAGTTCTGAGAGGTTGCTTGGTGATTCTGATGGCGGAAGTGGGGAGATGTGCCTTGGCTTATCATTCGCTAAAGACTTTATTAATTTGATGTAGCTAGTGAAATACTTAGTTTCTGTGTAGTTTTTCAAAACATATTTACGAGATTTGGTACCGCGAGAATGGCGCTCGGTGGCATCGATGGCTAAATTGGTGATGGCTTTAGCGAGGGCGGCGGCGGATTTCTTTGTGGACAAACCGATGCTTGGGGCGCTCACAGTGTTAGGGAGGGCAGTGCCTTCAAAAACAATAACTGGAGTGGCGGCAGACATTGCTTCGGCGGCCATAAAGCCAAAACTTTCTTCGGTAGATGGCGCAAGAAAAATATCGGCAATATTGTAAAGTTCGTTCATTTTGTGTTCGTCGCCGATATTGCCGAGATCAAGGATGGTACAATAAGAATCGAGTTCATGAAAGAGGTCTTTGACTCCAACGGTGATTAGAGTGATGGGGCGCTCGAGCTTCAGTGATTTGACGGCTGCGATGATGTAGTCTATTCCTTTGAACTCTTTTTGGGAACGGCACATGAGGACGATATGATCGTCTGGGATATGGTATTTTTTGCGAAGTGATTTGGCGTCTGGAAGAGGCTTGTAAATATCCGTATTAATGCCGAAATTGATTAAGTGAACACGGAGATTTTTGGTGACGGAAGATTTTTTGATTAAGTTCATGATATAGGGAGAGTGTGCGACAAATTCGGCGTCAATAGAATTAAGAACGCGACGGCGCTCGGCGTCGAGAGAAGTTTTGTTGCGGCCATCAGCAAAACTGAAGACCTCAAGCATGGGGATGTTGTCGTCGGTGAGCCAAAAAGTGTCATGTATATCTATGATAATTTTCTTTTCGGGTGGAATACGGGTAAGAAATTCTATAGGATAGTGTGAATTATGATACATATGGAAGTGGAGAATATCTGCCGACTTAAAGAGTGGATGAGAAACAAGAGCGTCTTCGGAAATGGAGAGCTGGTTTTTTATGCCGAGATGGCTTTCGATTTCGTCAAGTTTCCAATCGTATGCCTCGAGATCAGTATTGCTAAATAACTTGGTAACATTATCATCTGTGCCGAGTTTATGATTCACTATGAAATTAGCGGTTAGCCCATATTCTGGATGTGCATTAATGTATTCGGTGAGAGAATATCCGTTAAAACGTCGGCCGTAGATGTCGATGTTATTGATTTCGAGGACACGAATGGAGGAGGACACTTATTTACCCCAGACTCGACGGTTGATGATGTTGGTGTAGGCACCAATAATTTTCAGAACTTTGTCTGAGACATTGGTGTCACGATAAGATTTGACGAGAACTTTGGATTTATCAATGTGTGATCTTGTGGCAACTTCTATGGCGGTAATAATGGAATCCTTGTCGATGCCTCCACTGAGCGTGAAGGTGCCGGCATCGAGGGCTTCTGGGCGTTCGGTGGAAGTACGCACGGAAACGCCTGGGAAGTGCATGATGGCAGTTTCTTCGGCTAGAGTACCAGAGTCGGAAAGAACACAGAAGGAGTTAATCTGGAGGGCATTATAGTCGATGAAGCCTAGTGGCTCGAGATCACGAATAAGCGAGTTTAGCTTAAGGCCTTCAGCTTCAAGGCGCTTGCGAGTGCGTGGGTGGCAGGAGAAAATAATTGGGTAGCCGTATTTTTCGGCTATAGCGTTTAGAGAGTTAATGACGGTATGGAACTTTTCGGTATTGTCCAAATTCTCTTCGCGGTGCAAAGAAAGGACAAAATATTTGCCTTTTTCGATACCCATACGAGTGCAGACATCTGAATTTCTAATTTTATCTTCAAACTGTCCGAGTATTTCGGCCATGGGAGAGCCGGTCATGTATACAGTATCTTCACGAAAACCTTCGTTTATGAGGTATTGTTTTGCGTTGGGTGAGTAGGCGAGATTAATGTCGCTGATATGGTCAACGAGACGACGGTTGATTTCTTCTGGGACGTTTTGGTCAAAACAACGGTTGCCGGCTTCCATGTGGAAAATAGGGATTTTGAGACGCTTGGCAGAGTAGGCTGATAGGCAACTGTTGGTGTCACCGAGAATAACTAGGGCATCTGGTTTAGTTTCTAGCATTAAATCGTAGGTCCTCGCGATGACGTTGCCCACAGTGTGGCCAAGGTTGTTGTCGTTATCGGAAGCGGCTTCCAAATAGTAGTCTGGCTCACGAAGCTCCAAATCATGGAAGAATACTTCATTTAAATTATAATCATAGTTTTGTCCGGTATGGACTAAAATAACATCGTGAAACTGATCAAGTTTCTTGATAACTGCACTTAAACGAATGATTTCTGGACGGGTGCCAACGACAACCATGATTTTCATATTACTCTATCCTTTCTTTAAGATGTGGGTATAAATTGATATGTGAGACGATCCAATCACGCATATCTCTTATCATTGTATCATAATTTGGGATGTTAAAATCAAAATCAGGGTTTTTTGTGAGACTTTTGTCGCAATGCTTGGCTGGGTCATCGTTGATGGTTAAGGGGGCGGGGAAATATTTAACGAAGAGGCGTAAAAGATCTGCTTTAGCGATTTTACTGCCGTTTGAGACGTTATAGATGCCGGATAGATTATGAAGAAGACATAGCTCGATGATGCGAGCAAACTCTATAGTGGTGACACCAGTCCAATAAACATTAGAATAACCGGAAATGGTGCCGGATTGTTGAATGAACCAAGAGAAAAGACTCTCGCCGTCGGGGTTTTGGTCCGGCCCGATGATGGAAACGCGAAGAGTAAGTGTGTGATCATTGTTGACCTCGCCGAGAGCTTTGGTGCGCCCGTAAAAATTAGTTGCATCAGGGGTGGATGACTCGGTATAATGGCCGGTAGTGCCTTCAAAAACGCAATCGGTAGAACGATGGATGAGTTTAAAGTGGTACTTAGAGGAGAGGGCGTCGAGATAATGGGGTAGAAAACTATTAAGGAGAATAGCTCGTGGGTGGTTGTTTTCGGATTCTTGGATAAGAGAAGCAATGCAGTTTATTACGGCATCTGGACGTGTCCTGGAAATAATCTCTTCTATGCGGTAGACATTGTGTTCTGGGTCGTAGAAATTAATGTCTGATGAGTTGGCGGAAATGGTGATAATATCGTGACCGTGATCTTCTAGATAGACTTTAAGGACATGACCAATCATGCCGTCGGTATCGAGAACAAGGATCCGCATTAGCACGCTCCATCAAATAGGCTAAGTTTCAAGAGAAGTTTCTTCATGCCTTCGACGTCGAGACGTTCGGTATTATGGGAAGTGTAGTCCTCTACTTTATCAAAATCGGCATGGCCGATGTTTTCGTATTTTTGGTAATTAAGATTGCGGTCGTCAGCTTTGATGCGGTAGTATTCGCCGCAATCTTCGGCAGTGAGCATCTCTTCCTTTGTAACGAGAGTTTCAAAAAGTTTCTCGCCGTGGCGAGTGCCGATGTATTTAATCGGAACATCGCTGTGTTTTAGCTGTTTTACAGCCTCGGCGAGAGTTTCGATGGTGGCGGCAGGGGCTTTTTGGACGAAGAGATCGCCTTGGCGGCCATGTTCGAAGGCGTAAACCACGAGATCGACGGCGTCATCCAAAGTCATCATGAAACGAGTCATCTCGGGGTTTGTGATGGTGAGTGGAAGACCGGCGGCAATTTGGTTGCAAAATAGTGGAATGACGGAGCCGCGGGAGGCCATGACGTTGCCATAGCGGGTGCGACAAATGATGGTGTCGGAGTTTTTGACTTCGCGACCTTTGGCGATGGCGACTTTCTCCATGAGGGCTTTGCTCATGCCCATGGCATTAATCGGATAGGCGGCTTTGTCAGTAGAAAGGACTACCACGCGCTTGACCTTGTGGTTGATAGCCGCCTCAAGGACGTTCTCGGTGCCGAGAACGTTAGTCTTGACGGCCTGAATGGGGAAAAACTCGCAAGAAGGGACTTGCTTCAGGGCGGCGGCGTGGAAAATAAAGTCAACACCATCCATGGCATCGTCGACACTGCGATAGACAACATCCTTGATTTAATCTAAGGCTAAAAAATATATTGGAGAAAATATGGCCATTGAATCTTTTTTTTCTTTCCTCTTTGCTAAATCCTGATAGCTCAGTTGGTAAAGAATCCACCTACAATGCAGGAGACCTGGGTTCAATCCCTGGGTTGGGA
>CAZZAI010000045.1:0-7545 GCA_964652665.1 uncultured Candidatus Saccharibacteria bacterium | reverse complement strand
CTTAATTAATGAATAAAGGCTTAAGAATAGCCCATGGCGAAGTACGAAATGATTAGCAAAAGAAGAATCACCATTTAGATGTTTCTCGGACACGGAGTCGCTCGCGCCCGTCGTTACGGGGCTCGCGCTCCTTCCACCTCGCTCGTACGCTCCGGAGAGTCCTCGAAACACTAAATTGGTGATTCTTCTTGCGTTATTTTTAATCTTTAGTTTTTGTATGACCTTCATGGTAGTCCTCTCGTAACCTCTCTTTGTTAATTCTTGAAGGCGCCTGATAACAAAATAGGCACCACTAGGTGCAAGAATAACTCAATCTACCAAGACTTGCTCGATAGAGCACGTTAAGCTCTCCTAGTGGTGCCTATTCTGTGTTCTATCAAACAGCTTAATAATTATTAAGCGTCTTTATAGCAAATTGAATTATTCTTGCACTTTTATTATATCGTGTAAGTCAAAGCGGTGTCAAGTCTTGAAATTATTAATTTTTATGGTCTAATATGTTTTTAGAAAATATCTGCAGATTGGCAAACAAAACAATAATTATACATCATAATTCCCCACTAGAAAATCTGTGGAGATTTATTTTCTGCCGAGAGTGGAGATTTTGGAGAAGTTGACCGACTCGGCGGCGCGGCGGAGGGCAGCTTCGTTACCGTAGTGAGTCTGCTGGCCGGGGGCGTCAGAGAGCATATGCTGAGCGTACGGGAAACAGGCGGCACCAGAAAGATGAACGTGGAAATGAGCCTTGCCGGAGCGGGCGGCGGCTTCTAAAATGGCAGATAATGGGACGTCTAGGGCCTGTTTCATCTCCTCCGGCATAAAGGTGAGCGAGAAAAGGTCACCATCCGGCTCGCCGGCGAGACGGCCGTAAGCAATGGAAGTATTGCCCTCAATCCAGAGACGCTGGTCGAGAGGACGCATAGTGGCCTTCGTGAGATCGGCTTCGCACTTGACGAACTGGCTGCCATCGGCGGAAGCCATATCGCAAAGGAACTCGCCCTCGCAAGTAGTAGTCATGACAGCAGCGTGAGCGTCGGGAGATTTGAGGCCGTGTTTCTCGTCGTAACTAATGGTGTCGCTGAGATAGTCCATCATAATCCAGCTCAAGAGTCCAGTCCTGGTGTTTTCAGCAACAAGATAATATTCGGCGCGGGCACCCCAAAAGACACTAGTGTGGATACGAAACATCGAGACGATGCCGTAGTATTTCTTATCATCGCCAGCAAAAATAGCGGATGGAGCAGGAATAAAACCATCGGGGAGATATTTTTGGATTTCGGAAGGTTGCTCTAGCTCATAGAAAAAGAAGAAACAATATGGCTCAACCACAAAAGGCATCTTGGTGGCTTTCTTGGTAGCGGATGTCACGATCTTGCGCTGAATACAGACGGGGAGCTTTGAAAGCTTAGTCTGCATGTAGTGGCTCTGGCCGACCATCATAGGATCAACAAGACGCTCGACGCCTTCGGCATATTTCTTGACGTTCATTGAGATTGCCCCCTCTTATTTAAGAGTTCGATTTGGTTGGCGGGGAGTGGAATCTTATGAGAAGCGAGAGTGGAGACGACCTCGCTAAGAGCAGCGCGACGGACGGGGAGTTTCAAGGTAGGATCGCAAGTGAGCTGAATTTGGTAGTTCAAAGACGAGTTAGTAATAGCAGCGACACCTTGGTTCTCTGAGGACGCAACATTGGGGAGGTTCGCGATATTCTTCGCGATTTCGGTAACTAAGAGATCGGCGGCAACCGGCTTAATGCGGAGTGGCAAAGGCACCGTAATATATATGTAGCTCGAGACAAGCTCGACCTTGTTAATGTCGCGGTTTGCGATGGAGACGATGTTCATGGAATTGTAATCTTGGATACGCGTAGTGCGGAGAGTAATAGAGAGGACTTGACCGTAATTATCGCCATATTTGATAATGTCGCCGATATTATAATAGCCGCCATTGACAATCTCGAGACCACGAAAAATGTCTTTCATAGCATCTTGGAGCGCGAAGCCGATAACGATAGAAGCGATACCAACACCGGCGAGCATGGAAGAAACATTGATGCCGAGAAGTTGGAGGATAATCAGGATCACTACGACGAGAATGATAGCGAGAATAATACTCCTTAGCATACGACTATAGGTCTTGCGACGTTTGTCGGATATTTGGGGGCGCTTAATTCCCTTGATGCCTTTGCCTTGTTTGGTGGCTGGTTGCGAAGTAGCGGTCGCGTTAGTACTCATGGTTATATTATAGCATAAAAAATGCGTTTGGAATTATGAAACAATGCCAATACTACTAAATTACTGAATAATATAAAATAACACTTCATTGATAAGCGGAAGATCGCGGCCGCGCCAGACACTAAGGACGGAACCTTGATTGTCTAGGGCGATGATAGTGGGGTATTCGACAATGTCGTAGGTCTCGCAGAAACGAGTATTCTCGTCGGGATTCATTGATTCAACCTCGTAGCCAGTCTGACGGCGGATATTCTCGATCCAATCAGTGACGGAGCGAGTGTAATCTTCGTTGTCGCGATAGACACAGATTACTCTCATTTCACGCTCCTAGAAAGATCTTGCCGGACTTTATTCTCACCGAGTCCGCTAGCTTGGGAATCTTCACGTAAGGCCGTCTTCAGACTGTGCTGGTCTCTTTGCTCTCGCAAAATGTCTTCAAAATCTTCAAGAGTCTTAAACTCGCGAAAGACACTCGCAAAACGGACGTAAGCCACCTCGTTAGTACTGGCCAAGACATCAAGGACGGCTTCGCCAATCTCGCGAGAAGTAATCTGATCGGTGCCTTTGGAATAAAGAATGTCAGTGGCGCGATTTACGACGTCTTCAATCTCTAGCTCGGAATTCATAAATTTGCCAACACTGCGCTTCACGGCAAGAAGAAGCTTGTCGCGATCATAAATCTCCTTATTGCCACTACGCTTGGAAACAGTGAGCTGTGGCATCTCGATACGCTCGTAAGTCGTAAAACGACGGCCATCGGGAGCCTCGCGGCGGCGGCGAATCATGGTACCGTCCACCGTCTCACGACTCTCGAGAACTTTGCTATCACCAATACGGAACTTGTGGTCCATGGTGAGTCTCCTTTCTATTCTTTCCTTTTCTTGCCACGAAGGCGCTCGCGAAGGGAAGGTGGAACGTCCATTTCATCATCGTTCATGGTGGAGACTGGCTCGGGCTCGGTCTTGATGGAATCCCACATGTTGGAACGATTCTCTACTGCGAAATCTTTGGGCTCGGTAGAAGGCCTTGTCTCGACAACTGGCTCTGGTGTAGAAGCCGCTGGCTCATTGAAATATTCCGAATCGAAGCCCGTCGCTACTACGGTCACAATAATCTCATCCTCGAGCTCGGGACGAATAGAGGCACCGAAAATAATGTTCGCATCGGGAGAAACGGAACCGGTGATAACCTCGGCAGCTTCTTGGACTTCGCTCATGGACATGTCGTATCCGCCAGCGACTGAGAAGAGGACGCCACGAGCGCCGTCAATCTTGACCTCGATAAGAGGAGACTCGACGGCCTGTTGTGCAGCGAGGACGGCGCGATTCTCGCCAGAGGCACGACCAATACCCATAAGAGCAGAGCCGGCATTCTTCATGATAGCCTTAACATCGGCGAAGTCTAGGTTAATTAGTGAGCGCTCAGTGATAAGCTCGGAGATGCCTTGGACACCTTGGCGCAAGACATCATCGGCAATCTTGAAAGTCTCAAGAAGCGGAGTGCGTGGGTCGATAGTCTGGAGCAAGCGGTCGTTCGGGATGGTGATGAGCGCATCAACCTGACGAGAAAGCTTGTCGATGGCTAGATCGGCATTAGCACGGCGACGAGCACCCTCAAAAGTAAACGGCTTCGTCGCGACTCCGACGGTCAAGATGTCTTTCTTGCGAGCCTCCTCAGCTACGATAGGACCGGCGCCAGAGCCTGTACCACCACCTGCGCCTAAGGTGATAAATACCATATCGGCGCCGTCGAGAGCTTTCTCGATAGCCTCGCGGCTCTCCTCGGCAGCCTCGCGACCCTTCTCTGGATCGCCACCGGCACCTAGGCCTTTACCAATATGAACTTTGATATCTGCACTTGAATCAAAAAGGGCTTGTGCATCAGTATTAACTCCAACGAACTCTACACCACCGAGACCGACTTCTTTCATGCGATCCACAGCGGAACCGCCGGCACCACCAACACCAACGACTTTTATTGTTGCTTTACTTTCCACCTCTGACGGTTTAATTTCTGGCATATTTTATCCTCGCTTTATTTACAATTAGTATACTCCTAAAACTAGATAAAATCAAGAGAAAAACTAGAACTTAGAGAAAATTTTCTTGAAAATAGCAAGTGGATTAATGGGCGAAGTGGACTTACGCTTCTTCTTGGTAGACTTGGCTGGAGTGAGATCGTACTCGGCAGCAAGCAAAGCGAGGCCAACGGCAGTGGCGTACTCCGGCTTCTCGATGGCTTCGGAAACACCGCCGAGACCATGCGGGGTACCAATCTTCACGGCGGCCTCGAGAGTCTCCTTGGCGAAAAGCTCAATGTCGCGCATCTTGGCGCCACCACCAGTCAGGATAATTCCCTCTGGGAGACGCTGATCGTAGTGGGCGGCCTTTAGCTTCTTACGAATCTCGGTAAAAATCTCCTCTAGGCGAACCCTTACTACCTCGTCGACTTCTTTGCGATCGAAGGCACGCTCGGCTTTAGAATCTTTGGAGACTTTAATCTTGATGACGGGAGGCTTCTCGGAAACAAAATCGCCAGTGACGAAGCGGGTCTTGATCTCCTCGGCCATGCCTGGGTCGATAGCGAGAACAATAGCGAGATCATTCGTGATGTTATTCGAACCGGCAGGGACGACACCGACATATTGGAGATCTCCCTCTTCGTAAACGGCTACTGAAGTAGTAGCAGCGCCCATATCAATGACGGCAACACCGTTTTCCTTCTGGCGGTCAGTAAGAACGGCGCGGGCAGCCGCAACAACACTAGGGATGAGGCGGTCGGCCTGGACATCAGCGGAGAGAGTAGCCTTCTTCAGATTCTCACAATTCGGAGTGAGCGCAGAAATGACATTCGCGCGAAGCTCGAGACGAGCACCGGACATGCCGAGTGGATCTTTAATTCCCCCTTGACCATCCAGGGCGTATTCGAGCGGAACAACATCAAGAACATCGCGATTGGCTGGGATACGACCAGATACGGCGACGTCAGTAACACGATCAAGATCCTGTAAATCGATCTCATGCTCGACAGTGCCAACAGCAATCATACCTTCAGTCCGAGTAGAGATGACTTGAGAGCCGCCAATAGAGACAAAAGCATTCTTGACCTCATAGCCGCCCATACGCTCAGCCTCGCCGAGCATCTGATCGATGGAATTTGCAGGGCCAGCAAGATTCGCTGGAACGCCCTTGCGCATACCGGCAGACTTACCTTCATTATACCCGACAATCGCTATAGCACCGTCCTTACTCACAGTAGCAATAACTGCGCGGACGTTCTCCGTGCCGAGGTCGAGTCCAGTAACAAAACGCTTGTCGTTATCCATGAGTCAATTATATCACAGTTGTTAGCGGAATGGCAAATAGTTTTTGCTTAAGAAGAACTTATCTAGCGGAATGGCAAATAGTTTTTGTTCACCGCTTCGCTCGCGCCCGTCGTTACGGGGCTCGCTCGCTAGTGCTCCCCGTTGGTCGCACATGCTCACAAAAGCTATTTGCCATTCCACCGCCGAATTAGTCCGGCAAAGTCAAGACTTCGTAGCCGTCTTTCGTGACGAGAATCGTATGCTCGCAGTGACAGCCAATGGAGCCATCTTTCATCTTGACGGTCCAGTTGTCGTTCTTGTCGCAATAATTCGCGGGCTTGCCGAGGCAACACATCGGCTCAATACAGATAGTATCGCCCTCCTGGAGAGTATAACCGTGGCCCTTTTTGCCGTAATTTGGAACTTCGGGAGCGTCGTGCATCTTGGTATCGATACCGTGGCCGACATAATTCTCGGTGACGCCAAGGTGATTCTGGCGCAAAACCGTCTCGACAGCGTGACCGATAGTACCAATCTTCGCGCCCGGCTTCACCTCTTCGATGCCAGCCCACATGGCGGACTCGGCTACGCTAATCATTTTCTTGACGGCAGGAGAGCCCTCGCCGCCAACTAGCATGGTAAAAGCAGAATCGGTAAAGTAGCCCTTATACCAGATATCGAGGTCGAAGCTAACCTTGTCGCCCGCCTCTAGAGGTTCATCTTTCGGAGCGCCATGGACAAGCTCGTCATTCACCGAAATACAGATAGCGCCCGGGAAAGGCTCTTCTAGCATATCATAGGCGACTTTCGCGCCGCGTTTCTCAATCTCAGAACGGACCCAAGCGTCGATTTCTCTCCCGGTCATGCCGGGCTTTACATATGCCTTAAGATCGCGAAGTAAATTACCTAGAATCTTGCCACCTTCACGCATGGCGGTGATTTTTTCTTGGAGCTTGGCTGGAGTAGTGTTCGTGATGTTCAACATTTTTGTTCAATTTCCTTCCCTGTTAAATGCGTAATCTTGGATTATTCGCCGTAACTTTTCTCGATCTCGCCACCATTGACATCGTCTCGTTGCTTGGTCGCGGTGGGATTGAACTGCTGGATAGCAGCGATAAGCCGGCCGGTGACAGTCCCCGGAGCACCAACGCCATCAATGTGAGAGACTGGAATATTGTTCGCTTCAAATAGGGGTAGAATTGAACAAATATTTTGTTCAAAGACGGCAAAGCGGCGGTCAATCTTTGCCTTGTCATCGTCGTCGGCGCGGCCGCGAAGCTGCAAGCGCGCATAGAGCTCTTCCTTCGGGACGTCGATAATCACGGCGCCGTCGACATCGTCGCGGTGAGATAAGAGCCACTCGGCCTGAGGAGCCGTGCGCGGGAAGCCCTCGAGAATGACATTAAAGCCCTCGGCATCAGTCCGCTCGAGAGCAGCCTCAAGCAAGCGAATCATATCTTCGTCGGTAATCATATTGCCGCCGTTAATAATCTGGTCAAAATGGCCGTTTTCACGGATGAGATCGCCGGTAGAAATCCAGCGCCAACCAAAAATCTCCGAGAGGGCCTTGCCCTGAGTGCCTTTACCTGAACCTGCTAAACCAAATAATATAATCATATTTATATTATAACACAGATTGGGCTAGAGTAAAATATCCCCTTGCGGGGATATTCTAGATTTATTTAAGTCCGAGTTTGATGCGCTCAGTCTTCTCTGCCTTCCGAGCTTCGCGGATGATCGCCTTGATGCGGCGCTCGCGCTTCGAAATAGGCTTGCTGAAGCGGAGCTGCGACTTCTTCAAAGGCATGATGCCGCTCTGAAGGACTTTGCGATTAAAACGACGAATGATGTTTTCGTTTGCTTCGCTTTGATCTTTACGTGTAACTTTGATAGCCATACTGAGATAGATTATAGCACAGATGTGAGAGAATGGCAAGAGGAAATGTGGAGGGTGTTGTTATCGTGTGATAATGTCATAGTAGATTGTCGTATTAAAATGTCACCCCA
>CAZZAI010000044.1:0-7613 GCA_964652665.1 uncultured Candidatus Saccharibacteria bacterium | reverse complement strand
TAATCGAAGATTATCACATTGCGGAGCTCCCGAGGTGTAATGAATTATGAAACAACCCCAAGCATAAATAGATTATGGAATATAATTATTATATTCACTCGTCACTGTCATATCCTTCGTAAATGCTGATTCCGTCTTCGATGGATTCAGCATTTCCATCGCATAATATGTATAGGGGAAAGTCACATCCGACGATTCCAACCTCACCTCCACGCGCCGGTACAGGTCATTCGCACGCCCCGTCGAATCAATCAATACCTGCGCTCCCCTAATCGTAGCGATATTTGTCTTCTCGACCGATAGCGCCCCCGCTTTCGTGCTACACGGATTATTATAGCAAATAAATTCCATCGCAAAATCTGTATCTGGCTGCGCATATGGCAATGTCACTACGAACATAAATGTATCATCGTTCCTTTGGCCATTCGTTGATGCCTTTAGCGGTTGCGGAAGCTCAATTGTCGCCGAACACAAGAAATCTGCCGACGAATTCTCCGGGCACCACACTCCAAAAGGCAAATTCCGAATCGTCCGATCATTCGTCTTGGCCACTTGTGCCGCGGTTATTACGTTATTACTTTCCCCCGTCCACGTTCCGCCTTGTTGTACACCAATGTAATTCTTCCCACTTGCGTTTCTCGCCACATCAAAATTGCCTGTCGGTACCAAGTACAGCGTTGCACGGTCCGTCGTCGTACCGCTGCTAGCCGAAATTACATCCGCAAAGCTAAAACTCCCCGCCGTCTGTACCATCGCGATTTCTATCGTAGGCGGTGTCGCTACGGATATCGACTTAATCGGCATAAAAGTCACTTGATAATCTCCTCGGAGGTTAGTCATATTATTAAAGGTCGGCTTTTCCCCTTCGCGGTTCGAGTACCAACTGAGTCTCACTGCTCTTATTTCTGCCGCATTCACATTCTCAAACTCAGCTTTCATTACCCTTACTTGACTAGACGACGTTAGGCTCGCCCTATAATCATTCAGATGTGTATTAATTTCCACGCAAGTATACGCTTGGTTCAAATTATTTGTCACATCACCATCGTTCGTCGACACTGTATCTGATACTTCTACTTCTCCAGATTCATTATCTCGTATTCTACCCAAGATATGTCCCACCATATCACAATTCGGATTCTCCATCCAATATACAATTTCCCCACACGTCACGTTCCCGTCACCATTTGGTGCCGTCGCAGTAGCCCCCGCTTCCACACATCTTCTGTAGTTTGCATATGCCAGTTTTGCATCCTCAACCCCAGCGAGCGCAGAATCATACGCTGATTGCGACAAATCATCATTCATCGTCCGTGTTACTTCCGACAAAATTACCGTCGCGAAGCTTGTCGCAATGATTACCAGTATTAACGTCGAGAATGCTACAATATAGAATGAGGCAGCTCCTTTTAGCATTTTGATTTTTTTCATTATTCTCCTCCCGCTTGCACAGCAAAACTAAATCTATTAATCGCACAATAATCAAACTCTTCGTTTTCATAGTCTGTCGGCACCTGGCAATTTTTTCCTTGCGCCACAATATCTACCCCGCCCCTTATCGTTCCCAAAATAAACGACGCCGCATAGAAACTGTTCTTCCGTGTAGCACTCTCTGCCGGTTCCGCTACCGACAGGCTATAAATTGCGAGGTCATTATTTGCGTCCTCAAGAATCAAATCTACCGGTTCTTCATCCGCCGCCATTTTTCCAAATTCACTTACATCAATCGCAAATTCATTTGTCAGATTATCATTATTCGGAATTGAATATCCATTCCCATTGCTACTGTTCCTCGCTACCGCCGTACAGATTGCCCTCTCCCTATCCGGCACTTTCAGTAGCCGGAATGGTTTATCCGGATTTCCCACTTTTCCATCCGCACCAATTTCAAGTTGTCCAGTTGTCTTATTATATGCCTCGCTAAGGCTACCCACTATCGTCACCTTCTGGTCATTCGCATTTGTATAAGTTAGTTGTGCCCACTTTTTCGCCGTCTTCTCACTAAAACTCGCGTAATCCTCCGCCCCAGAGCCCACTACATTATAATATCCCGTATTCCAAATATAAGTATACGCTCCCGTACAAAACACTCCGTAGATTGGCGCTTCGAAGCTCTTCTGATTCGCCTTCCCGGCATACAAAGTCACTCGCGAATTCTTCGTATAAGACACGAAGCCAAACCCACCATCGCTAATGCACTGAGCACGATAAAAACTATCATTCCCATAATATCTCAAACAATCATTTAACACCGACTTACTTGACGCATTCTGTATTGCCGTCCGCATATCGTCCACAATATCCATCCCGGTTGTATTAATCTGATTAAGCGTCAGCCCTCTTCGATACGAAGAAATCGTGTTCGATATTATTATTACGATAGCGACCGACAACACACCAATAAAAGCCATCGACAACGACAGTTCAATCAACGTAAAACCTTCCTTGAAAGTTTTCAATCTCATAGTTTAATTATATCATAAGAACTATTATTTAGGTTATTACATAATTTAAGGAGCCTTGCTCTATGTTTATTAATTATATCTACATTTATTATCACTACTGTCAAGATCAATCACTTCCACCCCAGAGCTATTTCTTGCGTTATTCACGATCCTCACATCGAACCTATAATCTGTCCCCACCATATCCCCATATTGATTAATACAGAAATCCACTTCCCGATTCACAAATTTCTCTGCCGCCGACGCCGAACTGCCCAAATACCGCGTCAACAAATTGCTAAAATCATAAGTCCCACCCGCATTCATCGCTTGATTCGCTTCTGCTACTGTTTTATTCACTTCAATCACCACCGGGCTCACCAAAGTATTAATCGTTCCCGAGCGTGGATGTCTCACTACTAGAATCGAACCAGTAAACAGATTATTTTTCCCAGTTTTCTTTTCCTCCGTCGTCAAGATTTCCGTTGTTTCTATCGAGGCCCCCCATCGCGGCGAAAACACGATCGTCTCCCCCGCCGGCTCCACCTGCCGCGGCCTGCTTCCATCCCACCTTGTTACTCTGACCGCATTCGCCCCTACATCAGCGAGCAACTTTTGCGCCGAGCCTGTCCCCATTCCAATCACATTTCCCACCACATCATACACAAATATTCTCTGCGCAGCATCATCATACCGACTGATTTCTCTTCCATCCAGCCCCACCGTTTCACCAAAAGTCACTAGTTTTCCATAAATCGCCTCTTCGCTACGTCCATCGCCTACACTTTGCGGGTTCGACACTTCTGAATACACCGTTCTTAAAAATTCCGCAAAATTCTGCGTCGTATCATAGAATCTTTGATGCTGTATCGAATTCCCCGTCCCTACCGTAATTCCAATGAATAGCGCCCCAGTAATCGCAATAAAAAGCGCCACTTCAATAATCGTAAAACCCTTACGCTTCATACTTTTATTATAACAACTCTTTTTCGCTTTAACCATCATTTTGTTTTTCATCATTCTTCCTTTGCGCCTTTCTCACGGGAACAAATACTGGAACCATTTTTCCGGGTTCGAATATTCTTTTTCGCGTACCGGCTCCACCGTAGCAACAATTTTATGTTTATTCTTCGCTGCTTCCGAATTTTCCGGCAAATACACCATATGCTCCCCAGCAAGCTGTTTATTCGCCAATTTTCGTGCCATCAGCTCTTGATATTCATCCGACTTAAGATACTCGTTTTCAAGCTCCGCCGTCTCTACTTCCACAGTGAGCAGAGCCAGACTCGTTCTTTCTTTATTCAGCCGCTCTGTTAGTTTCCAATTCCTATCCATCGCTTCAATCGATTGAAAAGTCCACACTAGGCACATCACGACCGCGATCATCAATGTCACATTTTCGAGCGAAAAGAAATCGTACTTCAGCCGATATTTCACCTTTCTTATCACACCAGACAAACTGCTCATGTTTCCATTATATCATTTTTTGTGCTAAAATATAATAAGGCGGGGATGTAGCTCAGCTGGTTAGAGCATGCGTCTTATACACGCAGTGTCCTAGGTTCGAGTCCTAGCATCCCTACCAACAACCTAAATTCATATTATCTACCAAAGAGTCGAAATATGTTTTCAGTTCTTTTTTTCAAGTCCTATCTTTCTGAGGTATTGTTTCATAATTCAATTGCAACCGAGGGACATAAAGGCCAAGTCGCCGTCAGGCAGATTTGGCCGCTGTAGAGGCGGAGTGACGTGGTATAATCTTCGATTACCACGTCACGGAGCTCCCGAGGTGCAATGAATTATGAAACAACACTAAGAAAATGGCGACATACTTAAAAAAACGAGCCGGAATTTACTTCCAGCTCGTTTTTTTAAAAACAACTATTAAAAAGAATTATTTCTTCTTAAGTGTGAGGAACCCATTCCGTGGATTCTCTACTACTACGCGATCCGCAGGCAAATCGCAAGGAGTACCCTTACCGCCCTTCTCATCCTTAGTGAAGAAATAGATTGTCTGTGGTTTGCCACCACGTAGTGTTACTTCAGATTTATGAAGGTAATACTTGATTCCCTTGCCGTTGGTATGTTCGTAAGCCATTTAAGCTTCCTCCTTAAGTTAATATATTTCTATCTTATGACCCCTTGCGTAAATTGTCAAGGGGTTTTTCAGAGATTTTTTTGGATTCATTTGAGTAACAGGGAAAGCATAACCTAATTCCCCTTACTTTCTATGTA
This sequence comes from uncultured Candidatus Saccharibacteria bacterium, assembly GCA_964652665.1. GTDB lineage: Bacteria > Patescibacteriota > Saccharimonadia > Saccharimonadales > Saccharimonadaceae > Nanosyncoccus. Next base: position 2,934 of record CAZZAI010000044.1, on the reverse strand, counting down.
AAAAATACAACACTCTATACAAAAATCAAAGCAATCCGAATTACAATCCAGTAAATCATTCGACATATTAGCACTAGCACTACCACTATTGTCACTAGAATTAGCCATCCCGCCGGCTCCGGCGCCCACACCGGTGACGCATAGTTCTTCCGAAATAGCTCCGTACTCGGCAGACTCGCAATGATTGTATCTTGTAAATCACTAGCCGCCGGATACTTCTGAATCTCCGACAACATACAGTTGATAAACTCCGAAGAATCCCAAGTCCACCCATTCGCTATTGCTGCCGCCCGACAAATCTCCCCTGCTTCGCCATATATATTCCCATAAGGATTCTCATCACCAGATAGTTTTTCCTCCGCTGCATCTAGCGCCGCGTTCGCCGCTCTTAAGTACTGATGCTCTAAATAGAATGGACCCGTCCCGAAATTCACATTCATATTGCCGTTTTCTTCCGTCACATTCACCACAATATGTGAGAACACGAATTCTTTTAGGTTTACCAAAGCCTCCACGATTGCCGCATCGTTTTGTTTCATCTCCTCAGCCGTCTCATTCTCCGTAATCTTCGCATCTGCATTTGTCACCGCATCGCGCAGCTCCGACATCCTAATATGATTTAGCCTGAGTAGCGTAGCATCCGTAAATCCCAGCGGCACCAGCACCAGAATCAGCACAAAAGTCTTGACCCTGAACTTTTTCATCCGCGACAAAATCTTCTTCAATTTCTGCCGCACTGCTTTTGGCTTTTTCCCACCGCCCTGTTTATCCATACTATTATTATATCACAGAGTTTATCACTCTACTGATTTTGCGCTAACATCTACAGGCCAGTCACACTAGATATACTATCAGTTTCGACCGCAGTATTAGTTGCAGTGACGTTCGTTAGTGTCACATTAACATCTGCTCCGTTACTACCCGAGCGCCCCCATTCCGAAGTCCCCACCGCCGAGATGAACTTCTCATCACTGCTAAAATTCGCTACCACATTAGTTAGGCTGATCGTCGCATCGGTATTCGTGATGAAGAAGAACGGAGTGCTATCATAGACACTAGAGCTATCCAACACATTTAAGGTACAATCGCTCGCAGTAAACGAACCCGTCCCTACCGATGCATCTCCACTCATAGATTGGTAGATCATTACTGCGGCATTATCAACATTATTTCTATTGCCGATGCCATTCGCCGAGAATTCGCACCCCTTCAGCGTCACTGAATTCTTCCCTTCTACTACCGCTATCTGCGCACCCGTCGCCGTACCAGTAGAATCGGTCACGCTAATATCGCCAGTAGAGTAAATCAGTGGCGAACCAGCCCCCGCAGTACTAAGAGTCATATTACTTGCAATCACTATGCCAGCCCCGCGATCCGTAGCAAGCGCAGCGCACGACCCACCTTGCGTAGCTATCTTGGTGTTATTAGCATTAATCACGCCACCATAAGTCGCATGTAATCCACGAGAATTATCTTTCGTCGTATTAATCGTCGTATTCTGGACGACCGCTTCACCGCCATTAGTAGCTACCACCGCATTCGCGCCCGATACGCTAGTCGTGATAGCAGCACCGTTGATATTGACAGTAGAGCCCTCGCCTACTACCGCAATAGCCGAATTGGTACCGTAGAAGCTATAATTATCACCCCGCCCAGCAAAGTCGCTACTGCCTGTCTTGTCCACTAGTACATCGCCCTCAATAGTCAGCGAGCCGCCATTAATCACGAGAAACGTCACCTGATCGTCCGTAGTAGATTCAAACGTCCCACCCGATATCGTCACGTCGACCCCATCCACGACGTAAGCCGCATTATATGTAATAGATTTACCACCAATCGTAGTAGTGACCGTCCCACTACTAAGTTCAGTACTCATAATTTGAGCGCCGGCGCCCGCATCACCATTATCTGACGAATCAGCATCACTGGTAGTCTCCTGCTGGCCTGCGTCACCGGTGTTGTTCGTCAGATTCTGGACGGCAAACGCTATCCCTGCCACCACCCCGACAACTACTATAATAGCACAGATTATATACCAGACGTTCTTTGTCCGTTCAGCTTGCGGTTTATTTATTTTCGCGTCACCGTTCATGACTGCCTCCACCCCCACTGAAGTTTTTTGTTGGTTTTCTAGTTGTTTTATTTTATCTATATTCTGATTTTGATTATTTTCCACATTTTCCATACTTCTATTATAACGGAAGAACATTAGAACAACCTAAAATTCCAACAAAAATACGAACCAGAATCTAATTCCGATTCGCATTTTAATAATTATTATCTAATCATGTTCGAGGTTCGGCTAAGAATTAGCAATGCAGCGCACTGAGAATCCGTTCTTGCGAAGACTATCGCCCGCGGAATTCACGAAGCCCGAATTGAAGTACAAGAAGTAGGCGGCAGTACCGGACTTGGAAGTAGAGAGCCAATAAAAGCCAGCCGAACCACCGTAGTTGAGCGTCGAATTTTCGTAGTCGCCAGTAAGTAGGAAGTTAGGCGTCGTCCCCGGACCAGCGTTATTGTAGAAGGTAGCGCTGTCCACGTAATAATTAGATTCCAGGTTCGCACCATATGCTGTCGCGAGTGCATAGAAATCACCAGTTTTCCAGTTGTTATTAGATGTTGCACTTGCGTTGCTTGTTGTAGATGTTGGCAGTCTCCAACCCTTAGGACAGATTGAACCAGATGCATTCACGCCGTTTTCCGTTAGACTAGCTCCGGTTCCCGCTGTCGCAGCGTTGTAGGAGTAGTACGAATAGCATCCGTTAGTGCAGTCACTAGTGCGCTTACCTGTATTGTAGACATACCCATCAGCCTTAGTATTGTCATTAAACCCAGTCTCACTAGATTGTGGCAAAGTGAAGTCTTCCGTCACATCAGAATCCGCACTAGTAATGGTTGTCCCGCCAGCAAGGTTTAGATTCTCCACCATCC
>CAZZAI010000043.1:0-7775 GCA_964652665.1 uncultured Candidatus Saccharibacteria bacterium | reverse complement strand
CCATCAGCATTCTGAAGACGGTATTGTTTTGTACAAGTATATTTGTTTGCTGTCCAGACGGCAGTAAGAGTGGCAGTATTACTGGCTTTGTTAGCGGTTCTATCTATGCCAAAGCTAGCACCAGAGTTATATTCTGTACCAGAGCAGGAAGTGCCACTATTAGATACTGTGCCGAGACACCAAGATTTGAATGAGTAGCCGGTTCTAGTTGGAACGGAAGTGGTAAGATTGATAGCCGCGGCAGTGACACTGTCTGAGGATTGGACGGCTGGAATACTAGCGACGGTGGAGTCACCGGAGTTATCAGCATAGGTGATGCTGTAAGCTACTGGATTTGCTACATACATGAGCTTATAGTTGCTACTAGAGTAGGTGCCACTGGCGTTGGTATAGTCAGCTCTAGCACCAAGGGCGATGGTGTAGGATTTCGCGGTGGAGTTAGCGGTAGATGTTTCGTCTAGTGTATCAGCGGTAGTGGTAGGTGATGGAAGATAATTGGAGTTAGCGGAAGAGCCATAGTAGTTTGGCTTGTAGCCCCATTGGTTATTGTAAGTAGATGTATTGAATGTAGATTCGTCTATTGAACTTGAAATAGAAGAAAGCGTACCACCATTACCGTTAGACAAAGTAGAAGTATTAGTATTAGATGCAATAGTTAAGGTATAGCCGGTGAAGTTAGTGGTAGATAAACTAAAAGCAGCTCTAGTATCGGTAGTACCATTAGTGCCATCTGTACTACTAGCAAAGGTGCCATTCTCACTCGTGACAGTAAGATCTACACTAGCAGTAGAACGGGTAGCAGTGAAAGTAATTTCCGAATCTTGCGCGGTGCCGGCGGCGGCCTCACTATACTCAGCCACACTGTAGAGAGGGAACACTGTAGCTGCAGTTAATAGCATAAGACCGCACACCGACACAAAACCAGCCCCGCGATAGATTTTCTGTCTTCTAAGCCCGCGAGATAGCCCAGAATTCGAGGTACTATGCCCCCACATTTTCAGCAATAAGGCATTCAAAAAAGCATTCCAGTTCTTAAGTATTTCTTTCCCCCTTGCTGATACGTTACCCAAAAACTGGGATACTATTCTTAAGCCTTTATTCATACTTCTATAATACCACGACCATTTTGAAAAGTCTAGTGGTTATTTTGATTTTTTCGTTTTTCTTCCCACCACACTTTTCCACATCCTCTATGATCACCCCAAAGTGATACGGCCACATTGACGACAAGCTTATTTAATTAGCGGATCTAATCACCAACCCAATCGGTCATTCAATGTCTTACTGTACTTTCACGCACCGGATGAATGCTCCATAGCTTCCAAATATACCAGACCCGTGAGCGTCCGTGTCTAGGCCAGTTGTCCCCCAGCCATAATTGAGCGTATACTTGACCCAAGAGTTAGAGTCAGCTCTCGTCGAATTAGACCACCATACGCCGATTCCAGGATTTACTAGCCCAGTCACGCTACCAGTATAATATACACCACCAGTCACAGGGTTAAAATCACTTTGGTAGTTAATCAGACTATTGATAGACCCCGCCGCCCCAGACTCGTTATATGATGGCAAATGCCAGCTTGCTGGACATATATCACCAGGCGCTATAGTTGGACCACCCTCGCCCACTGTCCCCGCCGAAGCAGCGTAGTAATTATACCAAACTCCCGTATCCGTAGATCCAGAGTCCTTCGAACATGCCTGAGTATAGCGGGTATCACCAGACCGACAGCTTTCCGTGCTAGAAATATCTCCATACGATACATTGATACCCCCGCCCGAGAAATTTGAGTCTGTCGCATAGACGTATCCAGTAATTCTTAAATTCTGCGTCATCCAAAGCGCACCATTAATTCTCTTTACCGTATATGTTTTTTCATCCCTTCTGTCGGTCATTGTCCCGGATGCCCCCTCGCACAATGTCGCTACCGCTGGAGCATCCTGCATGTATCCACTGATCGAAGTAATACAACTCGCCTTCCCGCCCGCCGTCACTGTGGCGGCACCTTTTCCCATTGTGAAGGTGGTAGAGGCTAAGCTCGCATCACCAAATACCCCCGTCGTGCCAGATTGCGTCCAGGCAGTAAACTCCGAGTTCGTCGCCGCGGTAGCAGAGATGGATACCACCTGCCCCCACCTATATTCGTTCGTCCCGCGCACCGCAGCAGTTGTAGCAGATGCACTGCTGATGTAAGTTGTGTTCCTACCCACCGTCAGCGAATAGGTATTCCTATACATACTAATACTAAGCGTCTGGTCGCTCGTCATATTGGATATATTAGTAGACCCCGTCGTACCATTGTTTGCCGTAGCGCCTCCCCTATAGTCATTTACTGACTTCGTATACGAACAGCTCCCGCCATAGCTAATCTTCTCCGACCCATCCGCGATATAGCTCCCCCATGAGCCATCCGCGTTTTCTAGTCTATACTGCTTATAGCAAGTAAATGTATTCAGGGTCCATACTGCATAGAGCGTACTGGTATTATTCACTTTGCTCTCCGTCCGGTCTATCCCAAAGCTCGCTCCTGCCGCATATTCAGTACCGCTACATCTAGTACCGCTATCGGTCACCGTCCCGAGACACCACGATTTAAATGTATACCCAGTCCTAGTCGGCTTAGAAGATGAGAGCAATACCGCATCCGTAGTGACACTATCAGAAAATTGCGCTGCCGGCAGGCTCGCCACCGTAGAATCACCAGAGTTATCCGAATACGTGACCGAGTAGGCCACAGGATTCGCTATATACATCAGCTTATAGTTCGCCCCACTAGACTGCCTCGTACTCGTATAAGTCCCCGCCACACTTGCGTAGTCTGCTCTAGCCCCAATCGCGATAGTATAAGACTTCGCAGTAGAATTCGCCCCAGCGGTCTTGTCCAGCGTCGTCGCCGTAGTGGTCGGTGAAGGTAGATAGTTTGAGTTCGCCACCGAGTTTAAGTAGTTTGGCTTATATCCCCATTTATTATTGTAGTCAGCAGTATTAAAAGTAGCCTCGCTCACCGAAGTAGTAATCGACGCCAGCGTCCCTCCACCAGCATTCGATAGCGAAGACGTATCCGAATTAGCAGCAATCATCAGCGTGTAGCCAGTATAGTTATTTGTCGACAGCGAAAACGCAGCTTGGCTCGCCGCCGTACTCGAAGCAAAAGTGCCATTCGTATCCGTCACCATCAGATCCACGCTTGCGGTAGAGCGTGTAGCATTAAAAGTAATCATAGAGTCTATCGGCGTGCCAGCCACTGCCTCGGTGTCATTGGTTCCCATGATGTTATAAATAGGGAAAATAATTGCGAATACCATCGCATTCAGCGCAAGTAGAGACATCAATCCCGCCCGCGAAGTTGCGCGCGCCATTTTAAGATGCCTTGCTACTAAGCCTGTCGTAAAAGCCTTCTTACTGAGCAGACTTCCCGCTCCTCTTTCCCTTGTTGTATGACCGTTCGGTAATAGTACCGAGCCAGAATTAGATACAGCTTTCATTCCACCTCCTCAGTGGATAGATTATTAATAACAGCCTCACTAATAATTTATCGTCAATTATTAATCATTTGACTACTATTAATAATGTTTTTATTTTTAATAATGCGTTGTCTCGCAATTATTGTTTTTCTATCCACTTCATCCAGAGATGAATATGTCACGATTGTTTATTTTTCGTTTTTGTTATGTCCCTACTTACCCCTATATTACCACAACCATTATGCAGTGTCAAGAACTTTTTCGATATTTATTCCCACACCGGTACATCAGGCGGGAACGGATCATCATATGCATCTTCATCACGATACCCCAGCGACCCTACTCTGTCCCCACCTTCCGTATCGCCGATTCCCACACTTATTCCATACGGATTATACCCCAGCTCGACCAAGAATCTCGATGGCATATTATAATTCCTGCTCCCAAAGGCAAACCTACTCCCTGCATATGTGAGAAACAGCTGCTTTCTCGCTCGCGTCATTCCTACATACATCAGCCGCCGCTCTTCTTCGAGCCCTGCCGTATCATCTATCGTCCGCGTACTCGGGAAGAGTCCCTCTTCTAGCCCCACCAAGAACACCACCGGGAATTCTAGCCCCTTCGCCGCATGCATCGTCATTAGCGTCACCGAGTTCTCGCCCGCTGTTTCATCCGCCGCCGACATCAGCGACGCATCCGCCAAGAATTCTTCTAGCGTCTCGTATGCCGCCGCATTCCCCGCCAAGACTTCCAAGTTCTGCATCCGCTCTTCCGCGCTCGGCGTCCCATCGTCCGTTAGCCTCCGGAAGTCAAAATACTCCACCGCCTGCTTCACGATTTCCCCAGGGTTATCACCGCTTCCTACTTGCCGGATAAACCCAATTAGCCGCGCGAGCCCCGTTCTCGCCTTCGCCGCGTTCAAGACCATCACGAATTCATCGTCCTTCAATGGTTCTCCCGCCGGGTACGCATCCATCGCTGCGAGAATCTTCGAGAGCGACACTTCACCGATACCAGACAATACATTTTTACACACCCGCTCTAGCGACACTTTATCTCGTCCATTCACGACTAGATGTAGTATCGCGAGTACATCCTTCACTTCTTTTCGGTCATAGAATCTCACCCCACCGATAATCTCATACGGTATATGCGCCCCCATAAATATCTTTTCAAAATTATACGACTGTGCGTTCGTCCGATACAGCACCGCGAAGCTCTTATACCCACCATATTCCCCAGAGAGCTCGATAATTTTTCTCGCCACATATTGCGCTTCTTTTGTTTCGTCCTCACACGCCTCGATTTCCACCGGCGCGCCATCCCCCTCCTCCGTAAATAGCTCTTTATCTGTCCGCGTCTCGTTATAATTAATAATCTTCTGCGACGCTTTCAGTATATTCCCCGTCGACCGATAGTTCTGCTCCAATTTTACCACTTTCGCCCCAGGGAAATCTTTTTCAAAGTTCAAGATGTTTGTAAAATCCGCCCCCCGCCAAGAATAGATTGACTGCCAATCATCACCCACCACGCAAATATTCCTTTTTTCGTTTACGAGTAACTTCATTAGCTGATATTGTATCGTGTTTGTATCCTGATACTCATCCACCAGTATATGCTGGAATTTCTTTTGCCATTTCTGCCGAATCTCCGGCTTTGTCGCAAACATCTCTAGCGTTACAAGCAACAAATCGTCAAAATCTAGCGCCCCCGCTTTCTTTTTCTCCGCTTCATATCCACGGAAAATCTTCGCTATATCTAGCTGATTCGGATATAGTGCCTTCGCTGCATATTCTTCCGGCCCATTTCCCTGATTTTTTTCACTCGATATAATCGACTGGATAGATTTCGGTTTTAGTTGCTTATTATTGCTAAGTTTCAAATCTCGCATCACCCGTCTCACGAGCGACACTTGATCGTCCGCATCATAAATCACGAAATTCTTATCAAGCCCCGCAGCCTCCGCTTCAATTCTCAGTATTTTTACGCAGATTCCATGAAATGTCCCCATATATGGCATAAACGCTCGCGGCGGCTCCGAAGACAAAATCTGCTCCGGGGTGGCCGTATCACTCTTTTCGAAGGGCCTAAGACTTGGCCGACCGCCCCTTGGGACGCGGACGAGCTCCGCTCGAGCGGCCCGGAGCGGCCCGAGAAAAGAGTGATCGGACAGGACCCCGGAGCCAAACAGTAGTCCCCATAGCCGCCCACGCATCTCCTTCGCCGCCTTATTGGTAAACGTCACCGCGAGTATCCGATTTTGTTCCACCCCATGTATTATCAAATTCGCGATTCTGTGCGTCAAAGTCTTCGTCTTCCCCGACCCAGCCCCCGCTAGTATCAACACCGGCCCCTCGAGGCATTCTACCGCCTCTTTCTGCCGTTCATTTAATCCCTCCGTAACCGATTTCATTATTATATTATACCACTATATTCCCGTAAGTGGTTGTATATCTGCACCCAAGTGTCGTAGTCTCGCCGCGAAATCTTGATATCCCCGATTAATCGGATATACGTTCCGTAGTATCGACGTCCCCGGCGCCGCCAGCATCGCAATCAGTATCACCACCGCCGGGCGTAGCGCTTGTGGCGCCACTAATTCCGCCGGCCGCCAGTTCGTCGGCCCCTCCACATAGAGTCGATGCGCATCAAGCAGCTCCACTTTTACGTTCAGATTCGCAAGCTCTGTCGTATATATCGCCCGATTCTCAAATACCCAGTCGTGAATCATCGTCCTACCATCCGCCACCGCCGCGATTACCGAGAAAAACGGTAAGTTGTCGATATTTAGCCCCGGGAAAGGCATCGGATGAATCTTATCTACCGGCGCCTTGAGCTCAGATTTTCGAATCGTGATATCGACCAGCCGCGTTCGCCCATTCGCCGATTTATACTCTGGAGTCTTTTCGTATCGAAGCCCCATACTTTTCAGGACTTCTAGCTCCACCTCCAAGAACTCTATCGGCGCCCTGAGCAAAGTAATCTCAGAATTCGTCACTATCCCCGCCGCGATGAAGCTCATCGCCTCAATCGGGTCTTCCGATACATAGTATTCTATATTCTCATCGATTCTTGCCCGCCCCTTAACGGTCAGAGTCGTCGTCCCAATCCCACTGATTTTCACCCCCAGCTGTTCCAAGAAGAAACACATATCCTGTACCATATAATTCGGACTTGCCCCGACGATCGTCGTCTTCCCAGGGCTCAGCGCCGCCGCCATTAATACATTCTCCGTCACCGTATCACCCCGCTCTGTCAATACTATGTATCTATCGGTGTACTTGTGTAATGTTTCCTGTCTTACGTGTACTTGGTAGAATCCACTTTTACATTCTGCATCCACCTCTACGCCAAAAGATTTGAGCGCCTGCATATGCGGCTCTACCGTCCTTGTCCCGAGCGAGCACCCCCCCGCATACGGTAGCTCAAAGTCTTGGAATCGGTGTAAAAGCGGCCCCAAAAACATAATGATCGAGCGCGTCCGCCTCGCTGCATCTATGTCTAGCTCATCAAGCTTCAATTCGCGTGGTGATATAATTTCAAGGTCACGATGGCGGTTCTGCCAATGACATTTCACCCCGATTGATTCCAATACTTCGATTATCCGAAACACCTCCTCGATCCTCGCCACCCGATGGAGCACAGTCTTTCCTGCGTTCAAAAGCGCCGCACATAGCAACCCTACGGCCGCATTTTTCGAGGTATTGATGGTGATTTCACCGTGTAATTCTTTCCCGCCGCGTATCTTATAACTCTGTGAAGCCGAGTCATTTATAGAGAGAATCTGGTTCCCTAGTGCCTCTGACAGCTTTTTTATCATCTCGAGCGAGATATTCTGTCCGCCTTTCTCAATCCTATGAATCGCCGACTGGCTCGACCCAACTTTCTCCGCAAGCTCTTCCTGTGTCCACCCCTTCTCGGTGCGCATTTGCTCAATCGCCTCGCCAATCACTTCGTTATAAGTCTTCGTTTTTTTCATGATAAAATTATATCACCACATGAATATTTTGTAAATATGTTTTCGCCATCAGTAACTTTGCCACATCATCCAAACACAACCGAGGGACATGAAGACGAAAGGTATTGTTTCATAATTCAATTGCAACCGAGGGACATAAAGACCAAGTCGCCGTCAGGCAGATTTGGTCGCTGTAGAGGCGAAGTTTCGTGGTATAATCGAAGATTACCACGAAACGGAGCTCCCGAGGTGCAATGAATTATGGAACAATGCCAGACGAGACGCATTGAATTGCACAGGCCTTGTTTCCTAATTGGACAAAAAATGAGAGTATGTTATGCTTAAATTATGG
>CAZZAI010000042.1:0-7892 GCA_964652665.1 uncultured Candidatus Saccharibacteria bacterium | reverse complement strand
CGTACTTGCTAACTTACTTCCAAATGTTAATAATACTATCATTGTCTACGACAAACGTGACGAACAGCCATACAAAATCGCCAAACTAGCTGATGGCAAATACTGGATGGTGGAGAATCTAAATCTTGCCGGCGGGACGACTATTACTAGTGCGGATTCGGATGTGACGGAAGACTTCACCTTGCCGGCATCTAGCGAGACTGGTTTTGATAGCGATACGAAAGCTGATGGGTATGTATATAACACTGGAAAGAGGACTTCAGATTGTACTAACGGGTGCTACTCATACTATTCCTATAATGCTGCGACGGCTGGGACTGGAGTGGGTATAAGTAGTATTGGAAATGCACCAAGCAGCATTTGTCCGAAAGGTTGGAGATTGCCAATTATTTCTACATCAACATCAAGTGTCCAATCGAACAATGGTTGGAAGTCTGGAGATTCATATGCTCTAGCTACGGCTTATGGCGTTGATTTGGAGCAAAGTTTTCGTAATGATGCAACTACGGCATTTTTTGATAATGCTGGTCCTAATACTGTGGCAAATTTCTTACTAAATGGATATTATTACTATTCAAAATTTAGAAATGGCAACTCGGAAGGAGTTTATTCATCGTCTACATCATCGTCTAGTACGGGTACGTATGTGTCCTTATTCAAATCGTCTAGCTTTATGGCTGGTGAAATAAGTGGTCGGACTAATGGAGCTGGTATAAGATGTATCTTTGATCATGAGGACGTGACGGATATCACGACGATGCAGGAGATGACGCCAACTATTGCCGCGTATACTCCGCAAGGTACGACTGCGACTTTGACTGACTCTCGTGGTGGTGTGACAAAGTCCTACACTGTAGCGAAGCTCGCCGATAATAAAGTCTGGATGACTTCCAACTTGGATCTCCCTGGCGGCACAACTATCACTCCTGCCGATTCAGATGTAACTGAAAGTTGCACTCTTCCAGCTTCCGCTACCAAAAATACGGACAACAACAACCTGACTGACGCCACACAATTTAGCGACGACAATACCGCCTACGTCTTTAACTCCGGCAACAATACTAATTGTGGCGATGCTGGGCAAAACATTCCATGTGGTAGCTATTACTCCTACCTCGCCGCCACCGCCGGCACTGGCGCAAGCCTCACTGGGGATGGTGTAAACGCGACTGGCTCCATCTGTCCGAAGGGTTGGAGACTGCCAACGGCTACGACAAGTAACGCAAGTGCAACAACTAATAACAACTGGAAAACTGGTGACTTCTATGCACTTGCTACCGCTTATGGAGCAAATCTAGAGTCTAACTATTATGACGATTCGGGTGCCACTGGTGCAAACTTCTACACCAACGCTGGTCCAGGCACGACGCCAGGCTTCCTGCTCGCCGGCTACTACAACGGTTCGACGTTCTCTGATGGTGGTTCGATCGGCCGCTATGGGTCCTCTACTTCTATTTCCGGTACTTTCGTCTACTACTTGTCCTTCAATTCGTGGTACGTGCATTCCGCGGACAACAACGGCCTTCGAAGGGTCGGATACTCAGTGCGCTGCCTCGCCAATTCCTAGCCGAGGATATTTCCGAGACCAAGCTCTACTCCAATTCTACGCTGGTTTCCTCACGCCACGATAATTTTCACAACATTTCGCCCTATCCTACGACAAATACAGTGTTGTCTCCGGATGGGGAAATGTTGTGAAAATTATATGGGTTCGTCAAAGGCGCAGAATTGGAGTAGAGCTTGGTCCTTGATGCGTTGTTACTTCTAAAACTCGCAAAAAATGAAAGTTTTGGAAGTGAGAGTGGGGATTTATTTCTAAAACTCGCAAATATGTTGACTTTTGGAAGCGATTATGTATAATATAGGTATGAAATATATTGCTAGGGCACAGCTAGAGATACTGAAAAAAGTTATGGGTACACCAGACATCAAGGTGATTACTGGGGTGCGGCGGAGCGGTAAGTCTACACTGCTGAAGCTTTTTGTTGAATATGTGGCGAAGGTTGTGACGGATGCGAACATCATACAGATAGATTTTAATGATATAGCGTTTGAGGACCTGAGGGAGTATCATGCGCTGAATGATTATATAGAGGCGAGGTATTTGGATGGGCGGCAAAATCTCGTTTTTATTGATGAGGTGCAGATGTGTGATGGGTTTGAGCGGACGATTAATTCGTTGCATGCTTCGGGTAAATACGATTTGTATATCACGGGGTCGAACGCATTTTTGCTTGGAAGTGACCTCGCTACGCTCTTCTCGGGGAGGGTATTTCCGATAGAGGTGTATCCGTTCTCCTTTCGGGAGTATTTGCAGTATATGCGTGATGACGGCGATAGATATCAGATGTTTGACAAGTATTTGACGGATGGCGGGTTTGCGGGGTCGTATATCTATAATGACGTACCTGAGAAGGTGCGATATATCGCCGAAGTGTATGATACGATGATACTGAGGGATATCGAGCAGAAGTACGGGGTAGAAAATGCAACGATACTCCGAGAGGTGGGGGATTTCTTGATGGATAATATATCGCGGCTTACGACTGCAAACAATATCGCAAATGTACTAAACGCATCGCGGCAAGCGACTAACAACAAGACGGTGAGCGCGTATCTTGATTATTTCTGTCGGGCATTTGCGTTTTATAAGGTGAAAAGATACGATATAGAGGGGAAGAATTATTTGCGGTCGCAGGACAAATACTATCTCGTGGATCATACGCTAAGGTATGCGAAGCTCGGTACGCGAAACATGAACGTAGGGAATGTTTATGAAAACATCGTAGCGATGGAGCTAAAGCGGCGGGGATACGAGATATACGTGGGGACGCTAAGGGCGGGGGAGATAGATTTTGTGGCAATGAAGCAGGGAAGTAAGACGTATATACAGGTGTCGTATGATATAGGGGAGGAGGAAACGTTTTCGCGGGAGGTGAAGCCGCTTCTCGGTATTAAAGACGCGTATCCGAAGATGCTGATTGCGCGGACGAGGCAGCCGGAATATCAACATGAGGGGGTGAGGGTCGTGGACATCGCGGATTGGCTGACGGAAGGATAGATTGAAGGCAGTTATGTACGAGGTGTTTCTGACGCGGAAGATGGTGAGTGGGGAAGATTGGCGGGGGATGGTGATGAGCCTTGCCAAGTTGCAGCGACAGGGGGAACGGGCGGAGGTAATCTTTGCGATGGATGGGGCGATGATGCGGATATACCTCAAAACTTCGCGGCGGGTGCCGGAGTACTTTTCTAACGTGGACGGATTTTGCTTCCGGGAGACGAGCGGGTACAGTGAGATAGCGGCGGTGCCGAGCCTCAAGGCGGTGTTGGCGGGGCCGAATTGGAATATAGTGCAGGAAGCGGAAAAACTCGAAGCGGCTGGGGCGGAGCTTGCCGAGGTCCATGTGATACTACGGAAGCTAGGGTACGGGGTGACGAACAGGGTGTATTTGGTGATACGACGTGCTGGGAAGAATGAGCTACGGCGGGTGCACGGGGTGAAACTTGAAATGCTAGGGATGGACCTTCGGCGGAAGTATGTGTTACGACGGGCGCCGAAGTACCTGAACCTCGCAAAGACCATTTCGATGGTGAGTGAGGGCGAGGGCGCGGCGGTGATGAAAGTGAATACTTATCCGTACCTCGCGGGGGAGCACTACGTGGGGCTATCTCAAGTGGATTTCTACAAGCACACGGCGGTGTTTGGGGCGAGCGGGAGTGGCAAGACGAAGTATCTCGCGAAATTTGTAACGGAAATCGCGAAGAATTACGGTGAGAAATATCACACAGTAGTGATAGATCCGCATGATGCGCTTCGGGATGAGATTGGGGGACACACGGGGGTTAAGGTGATGGACTACGCGAGTGCGGGGCGTGGGGTGGACCTGTTTGCGGTGAGTGAGCGGGACATACTAGCGAGCGTGGAGATGACGAAGGGGCTCATTAAGGGGCTGATCGGTGAGGGGTGGAACGCGCGGCTTGAGAGGCTCGTCACGGCGGTGCTGTATCTACTGATTGAGAGGAGCGAGTTGTCGTTTCAGAATATGCGGCGGGTACTGACCGATGCGGCGTATCGCAATGCGGCAGTGAAAGAAGTGGAGAGGTATTTGCCGGAGAGCGTACTGGAGTTTTACGGGCAAGATTTCAATGAGCTGAAGACGCAGTGGTATGATGCGACGTTTGCACGGATGCTCGCGCTGATTGATGAGCTTGCGATGACCCCGGCGTTTTATCGGAAAAACGAGCGGCGGCTTGATTACGAGATAGCCGAGAATAAGGTGACGCTGATTAGCTTGTCACAGACGCGGCTTGGCGAGAAGGGGGTAAAGACGATAGCGGGGCTCATCATGAATCAAGTGTTTACACTTGCGGTGGCGAAACGGTTGGCGGTGAACGTGCTACTGGTCGTGGACGAAGTGGCGGTGGTGGAGAATCCGATACTCGTGAGGATGCTTGCAGAGGCGCGCAAGTATGGAGTGAGCATTGTAGTGGCGGGGCAGTATTTCGCGCAGGTGTCGCAGGAACTGCGCGAGGCGATATTTGCCAATGTGGCGAACTATGTGTGTTTCCGACTGAACCGAGGCGATGCGGAGTTGCTCGCGCCGCAGATGGAGATAGAACTCGCAGATACGAAGCAGCTCGATGCGGCGTCTACAAGGGAGACTTTCGGGACGAGCATGAGTGATAAGGTGAATCTCATCGCGCGGTTGTCTGATAGGGAAATGGTGGTGCGGTGGTCGCGGAGCGGGATGCTGATGCCGGCGGTGAGTGGGCGAAGTTTGGATTTTGCGGGAGTGCCAGAGCCGGGAGTGTGGGGGAGACAAGCGGCGGTGGAAACGACGGCGAATGCGGTGGGGGCCGATGCTGGTGTGACGGATGCTCGGAAGCCGAAATTTGGGCGGACGAAAAGCAATATGCTGGACCTGATGCGTGAGCAATCCACGAGTAGAAAGATGGTAAACTAAAGGAGGAAAATGAACGAAAAACAAGCACTCGAAATGGTGGGGCAAGTGGTGATGGCGACGCTCGGGGTAAAAAATCCGTGGAGCCTCGCGCAGTTTATGGAGAAATTTGCGTTTGATGTGAAGCTCCCTGTGATGGTATATGATTCGACAACGGGGGAGGAAACGTGGGCGGAGAGCATGAACTCGGCGAGATTTATCACGATGGCGAACGAAGAGGCGCGGGAGACGTGGATGATACCGCGGCGAAATGTGGAGTCGATTGACGACATTATCGAAATATGGCGGGAGACGAATTACACGACGACGGAAAGAAACTTTGGCTCGGTAAACGTGGGACAGTCGGATACGGTGTACGAGAGTGAGAACGTGTGGCGGTGTGCGAACTGTAATAAGTGTAAGAACATCGCATTCTCGGACGGGTGCCATTTTAGCGAGTATGTGCTCGCGTCACAGCGGTCTGGGTCGTGTACGTATTGTATACGAGTGGATGATTCGGCGAACTGTACAAACTCGGTAAATGTGATTTGCTCGGGTAAAATCTCGAACTCGCTGTTTATCCAGGATTCAAACTCACTACATGAGTGTATGTTTTGCTCGCACATCGCAAATAAGCGGTATTGTATCGCGAATATGCAGTTTGAGAAGGAAGAGTATTTTGCGATTAAAAAACAGGTGATTGATTGGATAGTGAAGGGGTAGGTAAATCTTGACGTTTGTGGGAAAGTATGATATAATAAAAGAATAGGGGGTGAACATTAATTTTTGATGATGTTTGCCCGAAAATACTTCTAAGGGGGATAAAATATGAAGAATTTCAAGAGGATGGGGGCGCTTTTGATGGCGCTTCTGATGGTGGCGACACTTGAGGCTTGCGGAAGTAGTGAGAGCACGCTCGAAAGTAAAGTATGGCCGCCTCCGACAGCTCAGACAAAAGAGGCCGGTGAGCCGGAGAGCTCGGGGGAGATGAGTGAGCCGGGACTTGGGGAGACTAACGACTCAGGACTTGGACTAGCTAGCGAACTAAACTCTCCGAATGGAGCCGAGCGGCCGACGCAGGAGAGGACTTACCTTGAAATCTTGACGCCTTTTCAGACGATTGATAAGCTCGTGTCTGAGGATGTCAAGAACGGATTCCCTGGAGCGCAACTTTGCGTGATGGATGGGATGGGGTATATCCTGTACTCTAAGGCGTGGGGAAACGCGCTGATGTATAATGAATACGGAGTGCCCCTCCCGGAGAGTGAACGAATCCCGGTGACAAAGCAAACGATGTTTGACGTCGGCGGGACGAGTGAAGTCTTTACCGCGTGGTATGCGGCGCTACATCTGATCTCTACTGGCGAACTGGGCTTTGATACCAGAATCGTGGATATTCTTGGCGACGACTATGTGGAGCGGATGAAAGATGGACTTCTGGATCTAGAATCTCTGGACACTGAGGAGATTCAGAAAATCGAAGAGATGGCGGAATGGAAGAGGTCGCTCACGGTGGAAGATTTGCTTCGGAATCGCACAGGCAATGCGGCCGGACCTGACTTTCATAAAAGTGTGATAGACGGGGAACCGAATCCATATTTCAATGAAAGCGGGACACGTAAGGAGTCGCTGGAGCTCATTAAGCGATTGCCGCTTATGAACAAACCGCGGGTGGAACAGATGGCGAGTGACATTGACGCTGTGACGCTGACATTCGTAGTGGAGAAGGTAACCGGAAAGCGACTGGACCAGTATCTCAATGAACTGTGGGATCAGATTGATGAACATCCGACTATCCGCGGGATTGACTACGCGACATTTAATCCGATGGAACAGATGTATGGACCGACAGATGTCGCAGCGACAGAGGTGTCGGGAAATACGAGATTCGGGCTGGTGAGTTTTCCGCGAGTACGGGATGACGTAGTGGATGGCGAAGTACATGACGAGACGGCGTATTATGCGATGGAGGGCGTCTCGGGGAATGCGGGGCTGTTTGCGAATGCGGAGAGCTTGTGTCGGATGCTCACGATGTATCTGTCACCGGAGTACGGAATGTTCTCACAGGAAGTGTTGGACGAAATGCTGACCCCGACCGAGCTAACGCAGCCGGAAGACAAAGTAAACATCGGCATGCCATGGTATCTCGAGTATGATGAAAATGGCGAGATATGTGAATACTGGATGAATGGATTCACAAGATGTTACGCTGGAGTGTTACCGCAATATAATCTTGTGATGGTATATCTTACCAATGCGATTCATTCGCCAGTGGCGTGGACGTCGGAAGAGTTCTCCGAGCATGACCTCGCGCACGCGAGGTTCGCCGGGACGCTTTATGAGGCGTCACAGCAGGGCATGTTGTTCCAGCCGGAAGTGGATACGAAGATCGACACGAAGGACTAGTCATAGAAAATAGTGGAAATACGATTAGCCGTGAAGATTGGGCTTGTATTCAGGGAAGCATCATTAAAATCCCTCGCGAGAGCGGGGGATTTTTGTGGTATAATAATAGATATGGAAAAAATCCGGAATTTTTGTATTATTGCGCATATTGATCATGGGAAATCGACGATTGCGGATAGGATGATGGAGCTTACGGGGACGGTGGAGAAGCGCGAGATGAAAGCGCAACTTCTTGATTCGATGGAATTGGAGCGCGAAAAAGGAATCACGATCAAGTTGACGCCGGTCACGATGAAGTGGAAAGACTGTACGCTGAATTTGATTGATACGCCTGGGCATGTGGATTTTTCGTATGAGGTGAGCCGGAGTCTTCAGGCGGTGGAAATCGCGGTGCTGGTGGTCGATGCTACGCAGGGCATACAGGCGCAGACGCTCGCGAATGTGTATTTGGCGCTCGAACAAGATTTGAAAATTATACCGGTAATTAATAAGGTGGATTTGCCGGCGGCGGATGTAGAGGGGGTGGCGGCACAGATTATTAATCTG
>CAZZAI010000041.1:0-8024 GCA_964652665.1 uncultured Candidatus Saccharibacteria bacterium | reverse complement strand
TGTCTGAGATAATCGTTTTGGTTTTAGTGGAACCAATTTCGGAAGGCGTCAGCCTGCGGCTCTTCAGATGGAGCCTTTGATTTGGAGTAGTTAAAACTTTGCGTACTGGCATAGTTCCTTTTTAGCCTTTGCTCCCGTAAGTATTGTAATAAACTTTTGAACTCATAAACTTATTATATCATATAAAACATTGATACCTTACTACCTTTCTTGCGTCCATTTTGTCTTCTAGGGTCATTTGTACCAGTAAAAGGTTTAAGATTATTTATGCTCGCCATTATTTTAATTATATCAAGTTAAAGTATTTCAAAAGGCTTCCATTGATGGTATAATTGATTTAATGAGCAGAGAAGACAAAATAATCAAAAACGTAGAATCGAACTTCGCCTTAGAAGGGATGAAGTTTTCCGTTCGTGAGAAAAAAATAATGCAAGATTGTCTCTCTGGAAAATTGTCTTTTGATGCCGCTATTCAAAATGCCATTGCCCGCTACAAGAGGTCTTAATGAGTGAGACTCCTCTATCTTACGAATATGAATGGGACGATTTTTATTGTTTTCCGGATAGCAAAGTTCTACGCAATAAACTAGGCATCAAAGACGAGAAAACTTTAGACGTTGCAGAACGAGAAATTACTGGATTAAAAGCCGTGGAGTTTGTCAATAGTCCTTTTCCGGAGAATTTAGATTTCGATTACATTAAGAAACTCCATAAATTTTTATTCGGCGACATTTATGACTGGGCTGGAGAAACTAGAATTATAGATATTAGCAAAGGAAACATCTTTTGTCAGCACGAGCTAATAGAAGTCAATATCGAGGCCTTAATGAACGAATTAAGCGCAGAGAATTATCTTGTAGATTCTGATGATATAGTAGAAAGGTTGGCATATTATCTTGGTGACCTTAACTCTATCCACCCGTTTCGTGAAGGCAATGGTCGGGTCCAGCGACTATTTATTACTGAACTGGCTCGCCGTGCTGGATATAGCCTTGATTTTAGTGGTATTACTCCAATAGAAATGATAATCGCCAGCGATGAGGCTTTCCGTCATAATTATGAACCTCTTAAAGAAATAATCCAAAAATCTCTTACCTATAATTAGGCTATTCAGTTCATATCACTCACCTTACTATTCTTCTTTTTGCTATATTTTTCAAAAAACTCTTTACAATCTCATTACTCTTATGGTATAATGATTGAAATAATTGGAGGAAAGGAAATGCGTTACCATCCAGGCATTACTGAGAAGCGTATGAATAATAAGAGATTCCGAAAGACCGAGGAGAAAATCCTAAAGGTCTTTTTTGAAGAGGATAACTATATTAGTCTCGATCGCATGGCGAAGAAAATTGGTATCGCACGCTCTACTCTCTACCACCATCATCGGGCAATTCGGGAAATCATCCCTGACTACCAGCGATATATTATGCGTCGCTATAAAAGACGTATCCGTAGACTACTATGTGACAAAAATACTAAAATGCAGGTACTATATACGGGCCTGCTTATTTTTATTCTGCAGCACAGTGACGTTTTTGCCATACTCTATAAAAACGGTCGTCGCGATATTGTTGGCGATATGATCGGCTTATTAACTCCAAGAATCGAACGAAAGCTAAATTTACCCAAAAACGCAGCAGACATCATTAGTGTATATGTCAGCGAAGTGACAGAGCTGATTTGGCTTTGGATCGGCCGCTCATGCCCCGACCAAGAAATAAATATTTTACTCAGCGAAATAAAATTTTTAACCGATAGCGCCCGCACTAGATTGCGACCACTGTTGAACATCGAATAAAGCTTTTGTCGCTGTTTTTATGTGTTTTACTACATTTGTCGCAAAACACGCTAGGCCACCGCGAAAAAACGCTTGCGTCCATGATAAAATCATTAAAAATAATAAAAGGATTTTATGGTAAAAGTTGTTATCTATGACTTCGGAATGGGCGGGGAATTATTTGCTGATTATTTGGAGCGGGAGCTACCGGTTCTAAAAGTCATACGCGTTATCGATTGGGAGAATTCGGATTTGAATAGCACTAATCATTTCAAAACCCGTCGACTTATTGAATCATCATTACAGCCATATCTCGGTAGAGTTGATCTAATTATCATCGCCAACCATTTTCTCACCCAGATTGGGTTGCGCTATCTCGAGCGTAAGTACAAGAACCAGAAGTTCATTGGTTTCCATCTTCCGACGCTGGATACATTTGTTAATCGGGATACACTTATACTTACAACATCTGCTATTTCTCGTTCGCTCGCATATCGACTATATTTACATAAGATACATCGCACGTCTTTTACAATTGCGCTGGACGATTGGCCGACTCTCATTGACGATGCAGCTATCGAGTCAGACGCAATCGACAAAATCATCGCTGGGGCTCGCGAGCAGAAGAACTTTCATCCTAAAGAATTTATTATCATCAATTCACATTTTGCTTTCTTCGATCCATATTTTAGGCAACATAAAATGAAGGTGCATACGAGCTACTACGAGGCGTTAAATGAAGTCTACACCAAGCTGAAAATTCGCGGCCGACCAAAGAATAAACATAAACCACGCCATAAATAATCTATTTCCGTCGAAGTGTGCTATAATAATATAAGTAACGGAAAGGATAAAGATGAACACTCCAGAAAAGGACAACATTGATTTGGAAAAAATGAGGCATACCCTGAGCCATGTGCTTGCGGCGGCAGTAACAGACCTTTATCCTAACGCTAAATTTGGTATCGGCCCGGCTATTGACAATGGATTCTATTACGATATTGACTTTGGCGACACGAAAATATCCGACGCTGATCTTGGCCGGATCGAGAAGAAAATGCGCGGTATCGTAGCTCGCAATCTCCCGATGACAAAACGGATTGCCTCTAAGACGGAAGCGTTAAACTGGGCGCGTGATCATAAGCAAGACTACAAGGTGGAGCTCATCAATGATTTGCCAGAAGATGCGGAGATTTCTTTCTACGATTTGGGGGATCTTTTCACTGACTTATGTAAAGGCCCGCACATTGACAATACTAATGATGCCGGTGTCTTTAAACTTATTCGCGTTGCCGGCGCTTATTGGCGAGGCGATGAGAAGCGTGAAATGCTTACTCGCATCTATGGCGTTGCATTTAAGACCCAAGAGGAGTTAGACGAGTATTTGAAGCGCCAAGAAGAAGCTAAGGCTCGTGATCACCGTAAGCTCGGTCGTGAGCTTGACTTGTTCTGCTTCTCTGATTTGGTCGGAGCTGGCCTTCCACTCTTCACTCCGCGCGGCACCGAGCTTCGTGAGCTCATGGCTAATTACTCACTGAGTCTTCGCGGCAGGGAAGGGTTTAAGAAAGTCTGGACGCCGCATATTACCAAGACTGATCTTTACAAGGCCTCTGGGCATTATGCTAAATTTGGTGACGAGCTGTTTATGGTCCATTCTCAAGTCAACGGCGAAGATTTTGCCATGAAACCAATGAACTGTCCTCATCATGCTCAGATTTTTGCTTCACGCCCACGTACCTATCGCGAGATGCCAGTTCGTTATATGGAGGCTACCACCGATTATCGCGACGAAAAGACGGGGGAACTAGGTGGGTTGTCTCGCGTTCGCTCGCTCACTCAAGACGATTCTCACGTCTTTGTCGCAAAGACCAGATTAAGGAAGAAGTAAAAAGATTAGTAGCAATCGTCAAAGAGCTGTATACCACTGTCGGCATGCAGAAGCTCCGTGCTCGCCTCTCCTATCGTTCTGACGAAGACAAGTATCTCGGAGATAAAGCCCTCTGGGAGATGGCTCAAAACCAAATCAAGCAAGCGGCTATTGATAACGGACTCGATTACTTTGAACAGGAGGGCGAGGCAGCTTTCTATGGTCCTAAAATTGACTTTATGGCAGAAGATGCGATTGGTCGCGAACACCAGCTCGCCACAATCCAGCTTGATTTCGTCCAGCCTGAGCGCTTCGGCCTAGAGTTTGTCAACGAAAAAGGTGAAAAAGAACGTCCGGTCATGATTCATCATGCCACGCTTGGTTCAATCGAGCGGTTCCTCTCTGTGTTTATTGAGCATACCGGTGGCTGGTTTCCATTCTGGTGTGCCCCAGAACAGGTTCGCATCGTGACTGTAAACAACGAGGTCTCTGACTACGTTCAAAAGATTACTGATATCTTGGATGACATCGTCCTGGAAAAGCCTCTGAAGTATAACGAGCTCCGCTATACGATAGATGAATCGTCCGATTCGCTCGGCAAAAAAATCAAGCGTGCCACCGAGATGAAGATCCCTGTATTAATAATCGTCGGTCCAAAAGATGCTGAAGAAGGAATTGTGTCTTTGCGTCTTCGCGACAAAGAAGACAAAGTTAAGCTCTCTAAGCTCGCAGAATACTTGTCTACGCTAAAGTAGGAGTGGCTTTTTGTGAGTACCTCGCAAGCCCAACTAAAACCATGCCCAACACTAATTATATTGGGCCCCACCGGCTCCGGCAAGACGGGCGTCGCAATAAAAATAGCAAAAACTATCGGCGGCGAAATCATATCCGCCGATAGCCGAGCAATCTTCAAAGGAATGGACATTGGCACCGCTAAGCCTTCTCTCGAGGAGCAGGACGGGGTGCCGCATTTCGGCATCGATTTAGTGAACCCTGACGAAAGATTTACTGTCTCTGATTGGAAGACTTATGTAGAGCAAAAAATCTCTGAAATCAAGAAACGAGGTCATGTTCCAATCATTGTTGGTGGTACCGGTCTCTATATAGACGCCCTTATCTACGACTATCATTTTCGTGGCCCTACTGGACACAAAATTGGAGACATTGAACAAAAAACTTGTTCAGACCGCAAAGAGGTAAAGGGTGATTATCTCATTATCGGAGTCAAGACTAAGCCTTTAGAGCTTCGAGAAAGATTAAAGAAACGTATCGACCAGATGTTCAATGAAGATCTGTACGACGAGGTGAGGACTCTCGCGAGTAAATACGATTGGCATCTTGGCTCCATGAAAAGTGACATCTACGAATATGCGTGGAAATACTTGAACGGAGAAATGACTTTAAAGGAGGCCAAGGAAAAATGCTTTTTCGAAGACTGGCACTTAGCGAAGAGGCAAGTTACTTGGTTTAAACGCAATCCAAATATTATTTGGCTTTCACTTACACAAATTTATCCATTTGTGATAAAATATAAACAGGATGACAAAAGAAACCAACACACCAATTGAAAAATTGTTCGGATCGAAGACACGCACTAAACTTCTTCGTCTGTTTTTTGAGAACCCCGAAAAATCATTCTACGTCCGTGAAATGACGCGCGTCATTGACGAGCAAATAAATTCCGTCCGACGGGAGCTGCTCAATCTAGAAAGCATCGGTATCATCAAGAATGAGACATTTGATAATAAAATCTATTATTCGGCGAATCCCAAGCATCCATACTGCCGTCCGTTAAGCGAGATCTTTTCTAGGAGAATCGATATTGGTCACGAAAAAGATGCCATGAGCTCGACATGGGAAGATTATTGTCGCCCCATTAAGAACTACCTAAATGGCCTCGTCGTTACTAATCGTTTGCCTGGCCAAGAGGGTGTAGATCTCCTCATTATCGGCAATGATCGCACGAAAAAGCTAACACGCTGGGCGGAAATCATTGAAAAAAGACAAGGCAAACCTATCAACTATGTTATTATGAGTATAGATGATTTCAACTACCGCAAGAGTGTCAAAGACAGATTCCTAGAAGAAATCTTCGAGATGGAGATATCTGCAATCATCGATCCAGATAAAATAATAAAAGGCTAAGGAGGAAAAATGTTCGATATAGAGAGTAAGAATCAAGATGAAATCACACTCATCACTAAAAAAACTACTATTAAATTCAATATCGCGGATTCTACGATTGATGCCAATTTGCCAGTTGGCAAAATTGAAGGTCCAGGCGAATTCGAGATTGGCGATGCGACCATTCGCGGAATCGCAGTTGCAGGTGAAAGGACAATCTACGATGCAGAAATTGGAGGTATTCATGTCGGTATTCTTGGCGGAATAGAAGATGGCCTAGACAATCTTGTTGCAGATATTTTGTGCACGTCATCTGTTCGAGCTATTCGTGAGCTGGAGCCAAAACTGATCATTTCCATGGGCAATGTTGATGGTATGGTGTCGGAATTGAAACTTAGCGCACGCACTGAGAAGAAAGTCAAAGTGAAGAGTCTCGACAGTTTGCCGACTACTAAGGAAGTTGTAGTATTGAATTAGTATGAATCTAGACTTTGGGCACATTCTAATATTGCTAATCATCGTCATCTGCTCCGTCATCTTACATGAATTGGCTCACGGCGTGGTGGCCTATTGGCTTGGCGATAGGACGGCCAAAGACGCAGGCCGCCTTACGCTAAACCCGCTCAAGCATATCGATCCATTTATGTCTATCTTGGTCCCGATGGTACTTTATATATTGAGGGCTCCCGTCTTCGGAGCTGCTAAGCCTGTGCCCGTAAATTATTACAACCTCAAAGGTAAAGAATGGGGCATGGCACTTGTCGCCATTGCTGGTCCGCTCACTAATTTTCTGATTGCTCTAATCGCATTTCTTATCGGCCATTTTACCTCTGCTTTTCACGGGGCCGGCGGGGAAGTAGTCGCCTTTGCTTTCGCAGAAACTATTTATGTCAATTTAGGATTCATGATTTTTAATCTTATCCCAATCCCTCCGCTTGACGGTTCTCGTGTGCTTTACGCAATCTCCCCGGACGTCATCCGAAACTTCTTAGCCAAAATAGAACACTACGGCGTTATCGTGGTCTACGCTTTAATTTTATTATTCGGCAATACCTTTTCGGCGCTCATGGTGAACGGCGTAAATGGTGTTCTGAATTTTTTCTACTTGATTATTGGAGCGTAATCTGTTATACTAAAAATAGCCCTACCGGCAGCATGATTTTCCTGAATAATCATGTTTAAGGGATTTCGTGGCTTACATCCGTGGATGTATCGCATAAGATTTTACCCACCTTGTATAATTACGGGGAAAACAGGTCAGTAGGGCATTATGAGAAAAGTGGGCATGAAACAAAGAATACGCGTCGCAGCAATCGTAAGAATCAAAGAGGGGATATTAATTTTAAAACGCAGCCGAGGCCGGTCAGATATGCCGGTTTTTTGGGAACTTCCTACTGGCAAGATTCGCTTCGGAGAACAACCCGAAGAAGCCATTGCGCGCTCCCTGATGGAAGATGTAGGACTCTCGGCCACTTCCATAAAGATACGCGATGCAATCACATTCCTAGCGCTCGAAGGCTCAAGCCGACTTAGTAACTTATATATTATATATGAGGTTACTGTGTCTGAGGAGGCTAGGCCGAAGCTATCTAGTGGACGCTACACCAATTATAAGCTTATCAAAGACTTCGCATCTTCTAATGTCCACCTCAATGAAGCAAGCTTGTCTGTTCTTGAGATCTTAGAGGGGCGCGTCACTGCGAGTCACGTTTCTCCACGTGATACAGCTAGCGCCGTTACGGTTTACGTAG
Source organism: uncultured Candidatus Saccharibacteria bacterium (assembly GCA_964652665.1). Lineage (GTDB taxonomy): Bacteria > Patescibacteriota > Saccharimonadia > Saccharimonadales > Saccharimonadaceae > Nanosyncoccus. Next base: position 503 of record CAZZAI010000041.1, on the reverse strand, counting down.
ATGGTGCATCTAGAGGCAATCCGGGGCCATCCGGTATAGGATATTGTATTGTGGATGCGACTGGACAAGCATTGGCTCAGGGCGGCGAGTTTATTGGCTTTGCTACGTCACGGGTGGCTGAGTATTACGCCATGAAAAAAGGCTTAGAAAAAGCTCTAGCTCTCGGAATTAAGTCCGCAAGATTTATTTCCGATAGCCTAATGGTGGTGAATCAAATGAATGGTATTTTTGCAGTCAAGAATCAGGACGTGTTGCCAATATATGATGCAATCCAGAAACTACTTTCAAACTATGACTCCGTCTCCTTCAGTCATGTGGCTCGCTCCGATAACCAGATCGCCGACTATGAGGCTAACCTCGCAATTGATAATATACTGAAGTAGGCTTTACAAAAAAGTCGTTAAAGAGTATAATAATGAGGAGCCTGAAAGATAATCGCCTGAAATTACAGGAGGAAAGTCCGGGCAACAGAGAGCATGGTAGTCGCTAACAGCGACCGTCCG
>CAZZAI010000040.1:0-8095 GCA_964652665.1 uncultured Candidatus Saccharibacteria bacterium | reverse complement strand
ACCTCTCTTTGTTAATTCTTGAAGGCGCCTGATAACAAAATAGGCACCACTAGGTTGGAATTACCATACAATCTCTCGGTAACCGATTGACCATAAGTAAAGCCTAATGATGCCTATTTCATGGTCAATAACTATAGTTATCGAGATTTCAAATTGTATGATAATTCCACTCTCATCATATCACACATTTTTGGTGAAATCAATACTTTTATGCTCATTTTTTAAGAAAATGTTGTGGAAAAGTCGTAGACGGGCATTGTTTATAATCCTAGCCTACACGAATATACCATATTATATATTACGCATAAAAATACCCCCTGCTGACAGGGGGTGGGGGAGGTTAGGATTGGCGCCTAGGTATCTTCTCGGATTCGTAGTCCTTTTCACGCCAGGAATACCATCTACCGTGAACCATCAAAGTATACATGATGAGACAAGCGGTGATGAAGCCGGTGTCGTCATACTGGATTAGATTGCGGATCGAGAGCATGTCGACAGCCCACATCTCGCTGGCGCGGTGGCGGCCTTCGCCGTCGCGATAGTCGCAGCGATTCATCTCGTCGCGGTCACGCGCGGATGCGTTCGGTGAATCGAGCGAGAGCATCGGCGGGTGGCCGATATAATCGTAGGCGAGCGTGATGGCGGAGGCGGCGAATTTGTCGGAAATGTAGAGTAGACGGCCAGTGGGGCTAGTCTTGTCTTGCATCTCCTGGAGCAAACGAAGGACTTTGGCTCCACTCTGATCATAGCTGGTAGATTTGCCGAGGCAAAGCTCACAGAAATAGTCGGACTCGTACTGGCGCTTGGCAGATTCATCGCGTGAACCGTTGTCTGGTACATCTCCGTACAGATTCTCGGCGCAATCGTGATAACGGATAGCGCGCATGATGTCGCGGTAGGAATAGCCATCAACAGTGTGCGGATGGGCACCATCCGGCTCGCCGAAATCTGGGCCATAGCAAGCGAGCAGAGCATGGCCGACAATCTCAGCCATGAGATTCGCATGGGCGCCATCAGACTCGAAAGCGAGCGGACGTGAGACTGTGTGGCCATTGCCGTCACGGAGCGTAACTGTGATCTCGGGGCGAGTATCTTGTCCGTAAGCTACAACGTACGATCTCTGGACGGTGGAATTGAGCGCGACTTCATGAATCTGCTCGACAGCGAGTCGGATATCGGTGGCAGATTCGCTGCGGATGGTAGAAAAGAAACTGACAGCATGTTTACTGTTCTTGCGTAAGCGCAGCTCGGCATCGAGAATGCGCTGATATTCGCGGTAATTGACAATCGCATCCATCTTAATAACCTCCTAATTCTAAAAGTGCAACCTCCCCTTATTGGTATAATTATAGCACAAAATACGATGAAAACAGATTTGTTGTGCAGTTCAATATGCAAAGGCGTTGTTTCATAATTCATTACGCCTCGGGAGCTCCGTGACGTGGTAATCGAAGATTATACCACGTCACTCCGCCTCTACAGCGGCCAAATCTGCCTGACGGCGACTTGGCCTTTATGTCCCTCGGCTGTAATTGAATTATGAAGCAACGCCTGCGTAAATGTCGATATTTGACGAATTTAACGTCTCATGGCATAAGAAGTATTGACTTTTTCGCCAAAGTGTGCTATAATAAAAGTATATACATTTTAAATATTGTGTTATAATAGTAAGTATAAACAATTTGGGAGTGTGTGAAATGAATTTCAAGAAGACAATTATTGCGATCTTCTTAGCCAGTTTTATTGGTATTATGGCTAACCCTGAGATGCTTGCCGCATCGAACTCGGTAGCGGTAAATGGTATCAATAACGATGGCATTGTTAAGACTATCATTAAGAAACCGAAGATAGAAGTACATGTAGATGCGAAGCCTCAGACGGTCGTAAATAATGACTATATGACTTCTTGGGTGGAGCCAGCTCAGACGGTAGAGGTGGCGAGGGCCGAAGCTCCGGCTTATGTGGCGCCTACCTATGTCGAGCCGGTGACCCCTGCGAATAATATTCAGATTGCGGGGCGGACTCTTGAGATTGTAGATGTCAGTTCGACCTCAGTCGATTCTTATGATCACGTAAATAAATATGGTCAGAATTTCTACTGGGGGCATAATTCGAATGAAGTCTTCCGTGGTCTCTATAACTTGGGGGCTGGTAGTACTTTCACGATGACTTATGACGGCAAGACGACGAAATATCGTGTGGCAGATGTGGTGATTTTTGAGAAGAATTTTGGCAACAATATGTTACAGCTTGATGGATCTGGTAACTATATGATGTCGCTAGTAAACGGCCGGTTTAAGGGCGCAAAATATGACGCTGTACTGATGACTTGTTATGGTACATCGGTGGGCAATGGTGACGCGACGAATCGCTACGTGTTACTTGCGAATGCTATTTAATGGTGGCTCGATGAACTAGCGTACGACATTCGTAAAATTAATTTGCTATATTGGTAAGACAAAACATCGCCCCCTTTAGGGCGATGTTTTGGTGAGTAAAATATATTTGGCGAAATATAATTTGTTTATGTTAAAGTATGTTATAATAGTGGTAGTAAATAAAAGGAGAAAATATGTGTACAGGGGTAAGGTTTAGCGACAGCAAGGGCAACATGTATTTTGGGCGCAATCTTGACTGGGAGAATGGCTATGGGCAATCAGTGGTGGTGACGCCGCGGAATTATACTTATAAATCGGCGTTTCTCGGCGAGATGAAACCGAAGGCGGGTGCGATTATTGGCATGGCGATTGTCGAAGAAAATGTGCCACTGTATTTTGACTGTTATAATGAGGCGGGGCTAGGTATTGCGGGACTGAATTTCCCCGGCTATGCGAAATACGAAGAAAAGGCCGTAGAGAACAAGACTAATGTAGCGGCGTACGAATTCCCACTTTATATTGTGATGCAGTATAAGACGGTAGACGAGGTGGAAGCGGCGCTTAAAAACATTGCGATTGTCGCGAAGCCAATCAATGAGAAGTTCCCGGTGAGTGAGCTACATTTCATGATTGCGGATAGTAAGCGGTCGATTATTGTGGAATATACTGAGAAGGGGATGGAAGTATTTGATAACCCGGTCGATGTACTGACGAATCAACCTGGCTATGCTTGGCACAAAGAGAATCTTCGTAACTACATGAATTTGTTTGCGCAGATGCCGCCAAAGGTGAGTTGGGATAAGGCAGAGATGGTGCCGTTTGGCTCTGGGTCGCTGATGCGCGGGTTGCCTGGCGATTATTATTCTCCATCGCGGTTCATCCGGGCGGCGTATCTTAATACGCACTATCCAGTACAGGAAGATGAGGCCTCGAACGTGACGCGCTTGTTCCATACACTTGCTGGTGTATCAATGGTGAATGGCGCAGCGATGATGGCGGATGGCAGGAGCGAGATTACTGTCTATACTGGTGGGTATTCGGCCAGCTCACGGACGTATTATTATAATACTTACGAGAATTTTGCGATTACCGCGGTGAAGATGGCAGATTTTGATCTCGATTCCGACAAAGTGATGAGCAAATAAGATAAAGATGAACATGGTTTGATATGGTGAAACGTTTATTTGGTACAATTATATTCTTAGCTATCTTGGGCGGTCTGGGATGGTGGGGGTATAATGCGGTAGTGAATAAACAGATAAATATTAACCATTGGTTTGTTGGCGGGATGATGCGTGGAGTGGATGTGTCGTCCTATCAGGGGGAGATTGATTTTTGGACGATTCGAAAGCAAGGAATTGCTTTTGCGTATATCAAGGCGACGGAGGGGAGCACGCATGTCGATACTGAGTTTCAGGAGAATTGGCAAAATGCGGCTGAGGCGCAGATGCCGGCGGGGGCGTATCATTTTTTCTCGTATGAGGCTAGCGGGACGGAACAGGCAGAGAATTTTATTAAGACTGTGGGCGATTCGCTAGATGGACGCTTGATTCCGGCGGTAGATATGGAACTCTCGAAAGAGCAAAAAACGAACCCGCCAGAGAAAAGTGAGGTCGTGAGAAGTCTAAGGGCGTTCGTGGCTTCGATTGAAGAAAAATATGGCGTGAAGCCGCTAATCTATGCGACGAAAGATTATTTTGAGCAGTACTTGAAAGATGATTTCAAGGACTACCCGAGATGGGTGAGGAGTGTCTATTGGCCGGTGTTTATTGAGGTTGGCGGGGATTGGGCGGTCTGGCAATATGATGACCATGGGAAACTTGAGGGGTATCACGGTACAGAGGAGTTCATTGACATGAATGTGATTAACAGTGAATTCGGGCTTGAAAAACTGAAAATGAAATGATATAATTAAGTGGTAGTTTAAGAATTAAAGTCGGGGCACTAGCTCATTTGGTAGAGCGCTTCCATGGCATGGAAGAGGTGACGAGTTCGAATCTCGTGTGCTCCACCATTTTTTATGTTATAATGAAGTTATGAAGACAATTTTAACGGGACTTAGAGCTAATTCGGTATTTACTATTGGAAACTATCTAGGAGCACTTCTGCCGATGGTGAGATTGGCTCAAAAGCATTCTGACAATTACAATATTAATTTGTTTGTACCTGATTTGCATTCATTAATTTCGGAAGTAGATGGCGGAGATTTGCAGGCGAATATCATTCGGAGTATTAAATTCTATATTGCCGCTGGACTACCTTTAAATGACAATGTGCACATTTATAGACAATCACGAGTGCCGGCACACTCGGAGTTGTGCTGGATTTTGAATTGTGTAGCGACAATGGGCGAAATGAACCGAATGACGCAATATAAGGAGAAGTCTGAAGGGAAGGCTTCGGTGAACGTGGGGATTTTTGACTATCCGGTGCTGATGGCTGGTGATATTTTGCTATACTCGGCAGAATACATACCGGTAGGCGAAGACCAATTTCAGCATATTGAGCTTGCGCGTAATCTAGCGACACGGTTCAATAATCGGTACGGAAAAGTGTTTACTGTGCCGGTAAACACGGCGGAACAAGTGAAGTTTATGGGGATGACTGAGGGCATACGAATTCGAGATTTGCTTAACCCGGAGAAGAAGATGTCAAAATCCACAAAGGCAGAGAATTCTAAGGTGATGCTCGATGATGCGCCAGAGGCGGCCGCGAAGAAAATTATGAGTGCAACTACTGATTCTCTTGGCAAGATTAATTTTGACATGTTTACGCAGCCTGGGATATCGAATTTGCTTGTGATTGAGTCTCTTGTGACGGATACGCCGCTCGATGTAGTGATATCGACATGGGCGGGTCAGACTAGGTATGGTGACCTTAAGAAGAAGGTGGCGTCGAGTGTATCACAGATGCTAGAGTCATTTCAGGCGAGACTTACAGAGATTGATGACGAGGAAGTGTTTGATTTGCTTGAGAGCGGAGAGGTTTACGCAAATGATGTGGCAAATCAGAAACTATACGAGGTACAGAAGTTAGTAGGGTTGAGATAGTCATGGCGATACAGGGGTAGGCATTGACTTACGCCGTGAAATATGATATAATAAGAAGATAGGATGTTTTCTTATGATACGGACAGGAAAGAAATTCAGCAAACCAGAAATGTCGCGCGTAATCAATGGCGACGTGGTACTTGATGACGGTCCAGAAAAGCAAGAGAAATTTAGGCTAGATCGTTTGATGATGCAGAAATATAAAAGCTATAACCGCTCTAGCCTCCAAAAGTTTATTGAGCTAGGCTTTGTGACGGTCGATGGAGAAGTAGCACATAAAGCCAATCAAAAATTCCTTGATACGGCGAAAATTGAACTAAATGTACCGGAAGAAATGAAAAATACGAATCTTCGTCCAGAGGTGATATACGAAGATGAGAATGTACTAGTCGTGAATAAGCCAGCGGGGCTACTTAGTATGGCGAAGGGCGAATACTGTCCGGAGAAGACCCTTGAGGATTATGGGCTGATTGTACATCGGCTGGATCGCGATACGTCTGGAGTGATGATACTGGCGAAGACGCCGGAGGTGCAGAGTTTCTTGAGGAGACAGTTCCAGGAGAGAAAAACTCATAAAGTATATGAAGCGGTAGTGTCTGGGCGGCCGAAGATGGATACGGCGCGGATTGACCTTCCGATTGCGCGTGATCTTAAAAGACACGCGACATTTCGGGTGGATCCGTCGGGGCGAGCGAGCGAAACGTACTATAAAATAGTTTGGACGGATGGAAAACATTCGGAAGTAGAGCTAAGGCCTACGACTGGGCGTACGCATCAACTGAGGGTTCATCTTAAGTATATCGGGTGCCCGATTGTTGGTGATACGGTCTATGGTGAGGAAGCTGGAGAGAGGTTATATCTCCATGCGAAATCACTAGAGATTACTTTGCCAGGTGGGGTTCGGAAAGTTTTTGAGGCGCCAGTGCCGAAGGATTTTAATGTATTTCGATGACGTACGTGAGGTGGAGGCGCTAGCTTCGCGCTACGGGTGTTCAATTTTCGTAATACCGGATAGTGTGGCCGTGAAGATTCGTGGGGCTTTAGTGATACAACCAGAGGAAAAAACAACTATCACAATTGAACAGGTGCGGAATATCACGGCGACACTTAGTATGAAGCAATTTCGTGACCAGTTTGTAATTGTGAGGCCGGCAGACCTAATGAGTCAAGGGGCGACGAACGCCTTCCTAAAGAATCTAGAGGAGCCTGGAGAACATATACATTATACGTTAATTACGAATGCTTTGTCGAAAATTTTGCCAACGGTGCGAAGCCGGGCGGCGATTTTTATTTTGAGACAACCGAGCATGATCGACGCCGAGCTAACCGCAGACGCAAAAGTGAAAGATTTAGCAAAACGGTTGATCGCGGCAAAGGCGCAAGATTTGCCGGCTTTAGCGGAGGAGATTACGAAGAAAAAAGATGGTGTGCGGGCTTATGCTCTCGGTGTACTCGGCACGACTATTGAGATGTTGTATAAGTCGTATTTTATAACTGGGAAGGTGGTTTTTGCGACGAAAATCCCGAAGTTCTTGGCTGCTTATTTTGCAATTGAGCAGAATGGACATATTAAACTACATCTTGTGGCGGATTTGGTGTAGTGAAGGACTTGGTCAAGCTTGAAGGCTTCGCGATTGATATAAGTTATCGTTTGTGGTAAAATAGATGTATGATTGGAGTAATACTAATCTTGGTTTTGGCTATTTATATTGCTTTGCTTTATCCGTTGTTTTTTAGACCAAAGAAGGAAGAAGAGAAATCTGCGAAATATACCGCGCAAATGAAGAAACTTTGGCAAGTGGCGCAGACTTCGATGAAAGAGAGGAAGCCGTTCCGAGCAGAGAAGGCTCTGCTTACGATTTTGAAATTTGATGAGAAGAATGCGGCGGCGTATAACCGGCTTGGGATTTTGTATGCTAAGGGGCAGCGATATGATGAGGCGGTGGAATGTTTTGAGATTGCGCAGTCACTTGATAATAATCCGGCGTCGATTCACAATGCGGGGCTGATTTACCTCGAGATTGGAGCATATGAAAAGGCAGAGATGGCTTTTCGGCAGGCGATTGAGATGGAGGGTGATGTGCCGACAAGATATATGGCGCTCGCGAAAGCGGAAGAGAAACTGGGGAATTACAAAAAGGCGGTCGACGCGCTTGAAAATGCTTACGAGCTCGATCCGAATGTGGCGACTTTGAGGCAGATACTGGCGATTTATGAATCAACTGGCGATACCGAGGCGGCGACAGCGACTACTGCGAGAATCGAAGAACAAATCGCACGCGATAGCTTAGCGAAGAAAAAACGCAGGACGCGGGTAGCGAAGAAAAAATAAAAGCTTGTTGCGATGGGTCTTGATATGGGTTTTGTAAAAAAATAGGCGTTGTTTCATAATTCATTGCACCTCGGGAGCTCCGCAACGAAATAATCTTCGATTATATCACATTGCTCCGCCTCTACAGCGGCAAAATCTGCCTTTGGCAAATTTTGCCTTTATGCCCCTCGGTTGCAATTGAATAATGAAACAACGCCAAAAATCACAAAAAATAATGAAAAAATGTAGATAGTGTGATATAATTAAATAGTACTTTAAATTATGCCGCGATAGCTCAGTAGGTAGAGCGCATCCATGGTAAGGATAGACCTCTACCTCTGTCGCGAAAGTGGCCT
>CAZZAI010000039.1:0-8342 GCA_964652665.1 uncultured Candidatus Saccharibacteria bacterium | reverse complement strand
GATGGACACTGCATAGCCGATAAGATTGCTAACGCAAAAAGTCTAGACGAACTGGAGGAATTGAATAGCGAAATTGAGTCCTTTTGCGATTTTGTGGACAATAATTACGGAGAAGAAAACGATTATGGAGAGATGGAACATGATTTGTCAACTGATCTCTATGTCGCATTGGACTGGAAGGGAGAATCGCTTGAAAGTAGAAATAAAAACAATGAACCGGTGTTAAGACTTTCGGAAGGATATATGGAAGATTTTCTTAAGTATCTTGACTCAAAAGATTGGGTTAGTAGATATCATGATTAAAAAATGCCGAGCTTTTCTCGGCATTTTTTAATAAGGTTCAGTGGTTGGGTCCAGTATAATAATTATCGCCTTTGTGTTTATTACTATCTTCAATTCGATCTGGCTGAGTCGGATAACGGCTCTTGTCGTTCGGTCCATAGTGGTTATGTCCGGAACGCAATTGTTTGTCCGTAATGTGTCCGTCCGCAATAAGGGTTTGGCCATTATTCTTGCCGATGCCCCTCCTCGGAATAGACCGGCGCCATGGACTTGTCACCGCATTCGTACTCCGTACTCTTGACGTACGGAAAAACGTACGTTATAATAGAATTAAGATTTAAACAAAGGATTTATCATGGTTACAATGACAGCAACAAAAGCACGCTCAATGTTCTACACGCTAGTGAACGATGAGGACGAGCCGGTGACGATTACTGGCAAGAACAAAAACAAGGTACTAGTTGACGAAGATGATTGGCGGGCGATGGAGGAGACGGTCTATCTTAGTTCGATTCCGGGGCTCGTAGAGTCGATTCGCGAGGCCGAAGAAAGCGGCGAGTTCATTAGCGAAAGTGAGCTCGAATGGTAATCGCAAAATATACCTTGGTTTTCACACGGCAGGCTGAAAAAGATTTAAGAAAAATACGTGCCGCCGGGTTGGCGCCAAAAGTCGAGAGATTACTAGAAGTACTAAGGAGCAATCCTTTTACGACATATCCAAGATACGAGGCGTTATCCGGAGACTTAAAAGGATATTACTCGAGACGCATAAATATCCACCATCGGCTCCTGTACACGGTGGACACTAAGAAGCACGTGGTGGCAATTTTCCGCGCGTGGACACATTACGATGGAATGGATTAGCAAAAATCCCCGGCTGGCTGTCGGGGATTTAAGGTGCTGAGAGGTGATGCCGGGGAGCGGGGATTAGCAATAGTCCTCGTCGTCTTGGCCGGAGAAGGTACGACGGCTAGTGTAGTCGGCAGACAGCGCATTCCATTTCTGGGAATGCACTTTCTTCGCCTCCCACTCGCGCTCGGCAGCCTGCTGTGCCTTCTTGGCCTTTTTGGCTGCATTCTCGGCCTCAATCTTCTGCCGGACCAGCGGGAACTGGTCGTTGATCTGATCGAGGAAGGCGATGATTTCTTCGGCGCGCGGCGCGAAGTTGACCACCTTCTTGATGCACTCTGCCGTGTAACGCGGGAACTTGTTTTTCACCACCGTCGAAACCGCCTCTTCGGCGGTATTGATCTCGCTGGACATGTAGTGAAGGTCCGGGTATGCCCCGTCTTCGCCGCTCTTCCTCAGCTTGGCCTTGATGGCGACCGCGAGCTGCATGGTGTTGCGCGCCTTGGCGATGGTGGAGACTGCCGCGGCAAACTCGGAATTGGACTGGAAGTTGGTGGAAACGCTCATAGTGCATGGTCCTTTCTGGCAAAAATGCCTCTCGTATTTTGAAGGTACTACCCCCGTGCGAGCGAATCTCGCACTACTGGATACCCAGTTACTTTAATTATATCAAGAAATAAGCGTTTTGTCAAGGTGCTAGACCTTAACGAGTGTGGAGTCCTAGCCCGTGCCGAACAATAGTTCGTGGTATAATGGAGGCATGAGCAAAAAAGGAATTTGAGCGGTGGGAAGATGAATAGTAAATTTTGACAAGTTTATATTATCCATGTTGGAGATATTGACTTTTTATCGTGTTTGTGATATAATTAGGGTAATATCCGTTTGGTAAATTCTAGGGAAGGGGGATAAAACCCATGATACAAATGGATGAGCGCACGTTAAAAATGAAGGAAGCCTACATGGGCCTTCGGGCTCAAGGCATGGGCCCTCGCGAAATCGCGAAACAGTTCGGTTTGTCGTATAGTACGGTAAGCCGGCGCTTAGGCGAAATTGCCGAGGAGAATGGCGTTTCGAGGGAAGAGCTTCTGATCGAACCTTGGAAGGCGCACGACGGTCCGAGGACCAAAGTGTTCGAGCCGGTATCGAAGGTTGATACCGAGATGTTCACCCGGCACGTCAACGCTGCCAAAGCGACCATCAATCGCTTAAACGACGACGTGGCACGCAATGTTGCGGCGCGGACGGAAAATCTCAAAAAATTTGAGGAGGAAAGAGGGACATGGAAATGATTGATCAACTGGACGCCCGAGGCGTTAGGGAAGCCATCAGACATGGCTTAGGGGTCGATGGGCTCTGCGACAAGTACAAGTGTGAGCCCGGAGCATTGTTTCTTCGGATGCAGCACCTCTATCGGTACAACTCGCAGGATATGATCCAGCGGCTTAGGGACTCTGGTAGGAAGGTTAGCGGCATCAAAATCAAGAAGAACACTAGCAAGACCGCCGCTCCGGAGACAACCAAAGGAACGACCCAGGAAGAAGCAGTCCAAGAGGCAACAGCCCCGGCAACGGGAGATGACGGAGAAGTCAACCCTATTTCTGAAAAAGAGGTGATCGCTACGGACGAACAGAATACGGCCCTTGAGGCGCTGAAGGAGAAGGAAACTGCCCTCAGCAAGGCTCTGATGGATATTGAGTGTGACTATGAGGTCATGCTAAATAAACATCGGGGCAAGATCGCGCAGCTGCGTGACGCCCAGAGCGAGCTCAAGACCATCGAGGCCAAGTTCAACGAGCAGATGGCGAAATACCAGAAGCTCGTGAGCGAGGATGACCAGTTGGTCGACGAGCTCAACAAGCTCCTTATGCAGCGTCGGGAGAGCGCCGCGGTGCTCGCGGAGTTGCGCGAGGAGATCGAGGTCCTTGAGGCCACCACGATTTGTGCCTACGAAAACGGCACGATTGGGGTGTTCGAGGGGGCTGAGATCGAAATCAACACGACCGGCTCTAGCGAAATCTTTGGCCGGATCGTGGAGCTCACGGAGTGTGAAAACCTCAGAGTCAAAGAGATTAAGCTGATCTCTGAGGTGATCGCGGCCGTGAAGAACGCCGAGCGCCGTGTCGAAGTCGTCGTAGAAAATCCCGCAGTGGCGGAGGTCTACGAAGCTTTGGCTGAGAAGCTCGACGGGGCAAACCCGGCATAACCCCAGTAGGATTCCTTCTCTAGCACCTTAAAGGTCCACGGTGAAAGCCGTGGCCTTTTTTAGGCGATTTTGGTGAGGCGGAGCAAATGGGTTGATTCGTCTTCGCCAAACACGTCTTCCACACCAAAATCTTCGACACTATAACCACGCCGAGCAAGCAAGCGTTTACCAAAATCGGAGGTAAGAAGACGATACGAAGTAGATTCACGAGCCGCCATCTCAATCTGATCGACATCTCCTTGATTGGCACGAGAAAGTATTTCATCTAGACCATTCAACGCGGCAGAAAAGCTACGATTACCTTCGGTAATGCCAAAATCTGCGATATAAAGATTTTTGCCCTTAAAACTAGGGTTCGTTTCGGATTCGGCCTCGTAGGCTAGACAATAGCCCACCGGACGCTTCGTCGCATCAGTTTCCGAATTGATAAAGAAACTATACTCTGAGACCCCCGGTTGAGTGAGCTCGGAATAGAGAAAATCCACGTCGTCATATTGGCGCATAGCCTCAGGGTAGAGCTCGGATTCGAGGTAGGCGACAGCTTCTGCTTGATCTACACCGAGCGAAGAAGTGCGCTCAGAGGTAACGTGAGTGGGAGTAAAATTCGCTGGAGGTGGCGAAATCTCACGATTATTTTCTCTAGCTCTGACAATCTCATCGTCGGTAAGTCGGAGGAGTAAACGCTGGTCCCCGGAGGCGTCGGTATAGACGTCGTGTGAATTGAGGACAATATCAGTAGAATCTAGACGCATGACGATAGGCTTCACTAAATCACCATATCCAGTGCCAATATGAACTTCGCGAATTTGCCAATCGGGATTGTTATGAAAGCGGTCCAGAAGATATCCGCGGAAATATTCCCTATATAAATCTATGATTTTGTCGGCACCGCGACCAGCATTAGATTCAATATTATCCATCACAAGGACTTCCGGGTTTTCTTCTTGATTAGTATAAAAATATGATTGCGCCATGATTTTACCAGACCCTTCGTAGAGGGCAAAGAAGCCAGCATCCTTATCCTTGTAGCCAGACTCGATACAACTTTCACTGGCGCCATCAATAGTCATACAGCAGCCAGTATCTACACCGATAGTCATACCGCGCGGATCATCCTTGCCAAGGATCGTACCAATATACTCCTTGCCATCTTTATACTTGAGTCGTCTTTCATCTGGTGAAACAATTTTATCTGGACGCTCCCAATTCTTGTAGGCAGCTAGCTCGTCTAGAACCGTGTCTGGGTCATAGTCACGTGAGAGTTCATCAATAAAAGCCTGGTTATTGTCTACGTCGTCCAAAGAGAGTCCGATATCCTCGTAATAGTCCTGCATTCTATGGTAATATGCTTTAGTGTCATTGACCTTGGCCCAATTCTCAATACTAGATACATTGTCGTCTACGCCATCAGCGAGCGCCATAGCACGAATCGGCCAAACTTTACGCATGGAATCGCTCGGAGCGACCATATGGCGAGTCAAGAACCTCGTGGCATCATCTACATACTCGCGCCGCGCCTGCCCAAGCTTTGCTAGGCTAGACATCGCAATACTAATATCGCGCGGACCGATTGCCTGATAATCAATATCGGCGAGGCCCTCAAAGAAATTATTATCTACGAAGTTCTCCTTGAGAAGGAGTCCGCTATCATCAACTTTTCCAGACCGAATATAATCTTTTTTGAACTTCTCGAGGTCAGCACCAAGATTGGTTAGCACCATCAGACGTAGCTCATCTTTGTCTTTCGCCGCATCCCAATATTTAAGGACTTCCTTGTACAAGAACATTGAGGAAGGATCGGAAAAAAGCTGGTAAATCTTTTGATCCGTGGTCGGGAGTCTGATTTTGTTCTTTTGATCACCAGAGACACTAAACAGCATACCGAGGAAACTCTCTTCTAAGTTCGTATCCGCTAACTGAATTCGATAGTTTTCGAAATCTTTGAGCGTACCGTCCGCCCGGTCGCGTTTGATGGCGGCAATATCATAAGTTTCTTTCGGTAGGCTAAAAGTACTAAGCAGCATGGAAGCATCATGGAGATTGGGCTCGATGCCATTCTGGAGACGGGTATAGATAAATTTGCCAATGGTCTGCTCGCCCCAGTCGGGGCCAAGATTTACGAGACTATGCCGAGAGCACCAACTATATTTCGCACTATTTCGCTGACCAATGGGGAAAGACAAATTCTCCGAGATGTCGCCTTGAAGAAGCCAGCCTGCCTCGGGCGTATAATACAAAGTTTGGATTTGATGTAAGGCGTCTAGCATTTCAGACTCATCTATGGAGCCAGCTAGCCTATTGGCCGTTAGGTGTAATGCTTCCATACCAGGCAAGCTTCTAGCTTCCTCTGGCGGCACAAAGTTGGCAGCCTCCTCGATAAAGGCGCGGCTATGCGGTGTAACAATAGCGCCGCTAACCATCTTTACCGCTCGATCCAAGGCATCTAGGTCATTAAAACGGTAGCCTTGATCACAAAAATCACATAGTACGCCAATCTTCTCCGCGTGATGGCAAACCAATTTGCTTCTCTTTCTCAAGCTGGCCGGCTCATCTAATAATGGCTCAGTGAGAAGATCTTCGGCCAAATCGTTAATCTCATCGCCCCGCTCGTCCTTAGGCATATGCTTCTTGAGGCGATGACATTTCTCAATGATGTCGGCCGGCATTTTACTTAGCCACGGAAAACTATATGATGCGTATGACTCGTCGCCGTGCTCGTCAGTGTCATATGTATCCATATATGGCGGCACAGAACATGTCAAATCAAGAGCTTTTCTAAAACACCGTTCGCCCAATTCTATAACCCGCTCAAAAGAAACATTTTCTATTTTTGGCTTTATTATTCTGACACGATCGAGCACGAACTTTTGATGGCTCTCGCTTAGAATAAGGCCAGTAATTAGATGTGACCTAGAAGAAAGCTTGTAATACTGATAGTTATACGGCGAATACACATCATGGAGGTATTTTCTTTGATTATAAGCATCGTTTAGAGCCTTCGACCCGACTTCTGTGACCTTTTCCTCTAAGTCGTCGCCAGACAAACCTGGGTGTTTTTGGCGGGTCATAGTTTCAATAAAATCATAAGCCTCAATAAGATGACTAACATCGCTTTCTGCGCCGTTATGGACAATTTGCCCCGATTGATTTTCTTCCAAAAGAATACTCAGTACGTCGCCTTTATCGCCGGGGTTATTTGCTTGATACATAGCTTCGGCTTTTTCGCACATTTTCTGGTATTTTGTGCCAATCATGACTGCGCCAATAGAAGCCTCCTTAATGCTATGTTCTATAGAGTCACGCTTAATAGATTTTTCCTCAGGTTCGAGCGACCCTTTCTTATCGTTTTCGCGGATGGCGGCAAGGCTCTTTTTTAATTGCTCTTCGTAGACTTGACGTTGGTTATCGGTAAAAAGATCGCTGTTTAAAATCTGAATTTGATCGGGGATAGACTGCTCAGAGATAAAGTGAATCCGTTCGAGCATTGAATCTATTTTTTCATATTTCTGTATCACGTCTCGTGTCTGCTCTACGAAGCGACTATCACTAACGAATCTCGCCACTGGCAAGTATTCCGATTCCGATATTAGGTGCGGCGCTTTTACAACTTCATATTCGTCTTCTATTCTATCTTCGACAAAATCCTCATAAGTGTCTTGCAGGTCTGCATCACTTTTATTGCGACTAAAGCTTCGTTTCAGTGCCTGCGCAGCATAAGCTGCCACCTCATCAGAATATGGCTGGCTTTCTAGTTCAGAGCTAGTCGGAAATCGCTCCATGTATTAATTATAACATAAACAATTTCTATTTTTTGTCTACGTTTTCGTGTACCAAGAAAATCCCCGGCTAGCTGCCGGGGACAGTTCGCATCCTAAGATGCTTCCTTTGTGTCTGTGGTAAGGAATTGCCGCTTTGCTTCTTCGACGACGGTCCGGACGCAAATCCAGGTGCCCGATTCTTTCAGAGACTTTTTGGCCTCGGCAATCAGGGCTTCGTCGAACACTAACCAGCTTTTACCACCATCAAAGCTGGTGCGCTGCCCGAGGAGGTTTGCGAGATTCTGCTCCTCAAAGCTTTTCAGATATTTTTCTACCTTACGAACCCGCTTTTTGACGTCCCAATTGAGATTGGGGCTGTCATAGGCGCAAAGTTCCTGAAGCGCCTGTTTACGAGTTGAACCGCATGCTGCGAAAACGCGCAGGACTTTGGCCTGATGCTCGCTTCCAACCAAATATTCGGGATGTTTTTCGCACACATGCCAGAGAAATCTCTGGATAAGCAAGTGGAACATCCGGTCGTTCGCAAGCATCGAGCGCAAATCCTTGGCGCCAACACGCTGATGGTTAGCCCAGAACTGCTCGACCCCGAGTTTTCCGGAGAGAACTTTCTCTGTATCGCTCCGGATAATCGCCACAATTTGCTTGTGGGCCCGCTCGCTTTTCTCAGCGACCTTTGCCTCTAGCTCGGGGTCCTCTTTCTTCGCTAGGGAGCGGAATTTCTTGAGATCTTCCGCATCAATTTCGTGATCCCTTGCGAAGCGAGGTAAGCCTACTAGCGGTCCGTCGAGATACGCTCGCATCATCTGAATCGGCGTCATACCGTACTGCCGAATCTTACCATGCAGGAGCAATATCTCTTCAGTCTGCTTTTTGGTGAACCCGAACCGGTTCTTGTGGTTAGAGTTATAACCCTCACGGTCATAACCCTCGCGGTCGTAACCATACTGGTTGTATCCGTCCGCACCAAACACTCTATTGTCTCCCATTTTCAGAAGACCTCCTTTTTGAAATTTTTTCATTCCCTAAGGGTAAGGTAAAAAATGGTGCTTTTGCAATTCCTTAAAGGTAAGGTACAACCAGCATTGTCACTAGGCAAGGCTGCATATACTTCTCATTATACCACAAGTACAATAAAAAGTCAATAGCTAAAACATAAAATAGTCCATTTCCTAAATTCCATACAACTTTCACAACCTATGCAACATTTCGGCAGGCGTTCTATAGCTTAT
>CAZZAI010000038.1:0-8636 GCA_964652665.1 uncultured Candidatus Saccharibacteria bacterium | reverse complement strand
CCGACCACGCGGTCCACGATGGTGATGGTCTTAAACCCCCGCGATGCCAGCATCTCACCCCACTGCGCATGGGACGGGATAAAAGCGTCGGGCCGGTAATCGCCCTCGGTCATATAAGTGACAGTCTCTCCCGCCACGATTTGCCGAATCGAAACCGCCACCGTCTTGCCGTTCGCGAGCTTATACCCTTTGCGGTTGAAAGCTCCCGCCACCACGTTTGCCCAGTTGTCGGGCTCCGCGGTATCGGAAAGCTCCGTATCTGCCGCGATTTCAATCACGACATCCGCACGCCCCGTAGTCGTCACCGGGAAGGTGGACAGATCTGAGAGCGCCGCCGTTGTCGAGAAGTCCACGTCCGTGTCGAGCTTCGCCGGCACAAGGGTCGGGTTGATCTCATTGTAGTAGGCGTTGACTTCCTTCACTGCATCATCATAGCTGAGTGCCTGAACATCCGCGTTGGGGTTTGCAATCGTCATGCCTTCGTCGCCGCAGGCAGTGAGACTAATTGCCATCAAGAGACAGAGTAATCCCGCCAGAGTCCTCATTAAGTTGCGCTTCATTTTCATTTTCCTCCTTCATAAAATTTTGAATAGTTTTCCGGAAAATTGCGATATGATTCGAAATATCGTCAATAGTTTTATCGCCATTGACATATTCCACGATGTCCGTGAGGACACCACGCGCTTGGGTCAGGAGTAATTCGTTGTCGCTGATAGTTTGCTCTACGTGCTCGAAAAGTGCATTCTCCCCGCCAATGATATAATAGTTGATGAGGCGTTTGGTGCTCGCCATGCAGATAGCATCTTCGATGTCCTGTAGCAAATTTCGTGCATCACCGAGGTCAGCCATGTCGTTTGCAACAAAGAGCTTGTCGAGCTTCTCTTGCAGCTCGTTCATCTCGTCAAGTTGATTCTTTATGGCGTTTATCGTGTGAAACATAAACATCTTCGGGCTTGGAGTAGTAAACTTATTTCTCACCTGCAAGATATAGTTATAGATTCCTTCCGGCGTCGCCAACGAAGTTTTTCTCTGCTCGTCTTGTCGCTGTTTTCGAATCTGCTCGAGATTTGCGGAGTTTGCTTTCTTTTCCTTCTGGTACCTTTGATAGTCTCTTAGTAGTAGTCCGAAGCTTGCCCCCATCCATCCAGCCGAAGCATATAGGCAGAAGTTCACAATATTCTGAATCAGTTTGAATCCCGAATAGTGAAATCTGATTGTGATGCCAGGCTCGATCATCGGAGCAACGATCTTCCACCCCGCGCTAAACAGCATAGTTAGCGCGAGGCTCGTCAACATCCAAATAAGATGTCGTCGAGCTTTGCTGTCTTTAAACATTGCTACCCCTCCTTAACCTTGATTTTAGGCCTTCGTTTCCTTGACTGCGTTTTCTGTTTCATCTTTACCCCCTTTAGCAACACTTGTGAAAGTACGGTAGGTTCTTGATTTCAAACGACCAAAAACCTCACCTATTACTATAATACCACATAATTCATTCTCTGTCAATCGATACGTATTTGACCCCCCCCCGTAATCTTGACAAAAATAAGCATGTGTGGTATAATGTAGATATGTAACGGGGGCGGTTAAGCACATTGAAAAGTTAGTTGTGAATAAAGACCTTCGTATATCTCTACATGGTGGTTAAAACGGGTTGCAAAGTAGTCTTTGCGACTTGATAGATTGAAAAGAATAATCGTCGCAAGACGAAAAACGAAAGGAGAACATTATGTACAGTGTATACACGGAAGTTTTAAAGGAAAGATTTCACGAATTGTACAGTAAGGCCATCCTTGAAGTTTTCCAAAGACGAGAGGAAGGCGACAGGACCGCTAGCTACCGTTCCGCCAAAGAGAGCGTGATGAAGCAGCTCGGCTGGACGAAAGAGCAGTGGAACCAGTTTATGGAAGAGTCGCGTAAAGCAGAGAAGGCTGCTGAGGCAGCCCTCGATGCAAAAATTGCTGAAAAGCTCGAGACCAACCGCGAGACCGGCATCAATAAGATCACTGCTGCGTTGGTCGCCTCAGGTCTCAAGTACATCGTGTCTAAATCGGGAGGAACATCTAGGGAGGAGCTCGTTGATGGGCTTTTGGCTATCGGGTGCAATTATACACTCGATGAAGTCAATGCGCAGTTCCCGGAGTCGCAAGGACACCTGCTATTTGACGGCATGCGACAAGGCGAGCTCGCCGCTATGGCATCAATCATACCGAACGTAAGAGACTCCAGCTACGGACGAGCGAAATTCAACGACATGATGAAAGGGTCGCTCGCCGAAGACGTGAACCGATTCATCGCAAAGAACTAAGCCATCCGCACTACCTGATTCATCCAATCCAACTAACTTTTGATTAAACCCCCGACTTCCACACAACCAGTGTGGGTAGAGCCGGGGGCTCTCTTTTTTTAAAAACTTAGTTAAATTGATAGAATAAATCAACATCGTAATTATCTCTCAGCCTTTCGTGGCACGAAAAAGATTTATCTTGGCATTAATAACCACTCGCTATATCTACAGCGAAAACCAAATATATACTTTAAACCTGAGAACGAACTGAATCAATCCAATAATTATAAACTAAGATCATATGCATAAGAGGACATTTTTTCTAGCTCATCAGAGGTGAAGTCCTCATCGTCCCAACTCTTGGGTATTTTGTTGTATCCAGCACGCTTTAGTCTCTTTTTTAATTCATTGGCGTCGTCACTTTTTAGCATTAAATCGATTGTCTTATAGTTGGCGAGTCTCTCTCTGCCAACTTGTTCTATGCGTCTTTTTTGCTCGTCATACCCAACTTTGTTCAGTGAAAAAAGGTCTTCAAACGTTTCAGAATTGCCATTTAATGGGTCAAAACCATATTTCTTCAAAGCTAGCTCATCCTTTCGGTGTCCCCAATTATCAATAAAGGAATGTTTTCCTGCTCCGCCCTCATTAAAATATTTTTCCCGTTTCTGGAGTAAACGATTAATTTGATATGATTCTTTAAGAATCGATGTATTAATAGATTCTTCGGGTATGCTTTCAATAAAACGTTGTATTCTCTCTTGGAGTTTTATTTTGTTCGATTCTGTATTGCTGTCATTCTCTGCGTTAGTATCTGTTTCTGATTTTTCAGAAACAGTATTAGCTGGCATGTTTTCATGAGGCTGTTTTTCTTGCCGTTCCAGAATAGCATAGCCAGCTGGAATAACCTCGTTGCGAATAAAATCATCTCTCAGCCTTTGCACATTTTCTAAGCCAGCGTTATTTCCCTGTTCCTGAAGTTCTTGTATCTTTAAATCAAATGCTCGAAGCTGATCAGCGAGAATGCCTCCCTGCATTCTTAGCCCAAGCTCGAGTGCTTTAGTATCGTTGGCTTGTTTTTCGGCCTCTTGTCGCATTTTTTCTGCTAATTGTTCTTTCGCCCCCGGCAAATTCATCGTAGTCAGCTTATCCTGTTGCTCACGTAACGTTTTTTGTTTGGATAATAATTCTGCTCTCATCTTGGAGTTGTCTGGCTTCTCTTCACGGATGTCCAAACCTTCTGCCACGTAATAGCTATTATTTTCAATAGACTCATTTTTTCTCGTCATTTCATCAATTTCAACTAGTCCATTAGATATCGACTCCGATAGCTCACGCGCTTGTTTTTCTACCGCCGCATCAAACTCATCACCCCGAAACGGTACCTCGTTCTTCAGGCTACTCCATTTATTTGCTTTTGTATTACTTTTGCCAGAGAGGGCTTCAGGGCTGTTCATTGAGGACTCCTTTTTCTTAGTTATCCTCATTCTATCATATTCAGCTTATGTTTACAATACTAAGCCCCTTGACTTTTTACAAATATTTGTTACAATTAAAACAAATCATCAAAATTAAAGTAAAAATATTATTTAAAACAACACAAAGGAATTAAAATGTACCCACAAACACTCACCGTCAGCTCTGTTGGCCAAATCACCCTGCCAAAGTCCGTCCGCAAGCTCCTCGGCCTCGAGAAAGGCACCAAACTAAGTTACGAGATCGACACTAAAGCTCGTCAGATTACACTTAAGAAACAAAAAACTATCGACGAAGTCCTCGATGACTTAGCAGAGTTAAAGAAGGAATATCCGCATCCTCCAGTTGATTCAAAATGGAGCAAAATGACCGTTGGCGAAATGTCTAATGAGCTCGCCAAAAATATTCAGGGGGACACATGGGTATAAAGACTGGCATCGAGCATATAGATACAAACATCTTAGCTCGCATGATACTTCAGGATAACTCAGGACAATGCGAGAGGATTCGGAAACTATTTTCGGATGAAGACAAACTCTTTGTATTCGACGCTGCCGCTATGATGGAACTCGTATTTGTCCTGACCGGCAAAGTCTATAATTTTAGCCGCGAAGAGGTATCTAAAAAAATCAAATCCGTCATGAATCTCGAGAACCTCGTCTGTAACAAATCTATCATCGAATCCGCCCTTGACCTCTACGTTTCCCATCCTAAGCTCTCTTTTGTCGATTGCTACCTCGCCATCGTCACCGAGACCTCCGGCGAGACGCCCCTCTGGACTTTTGACCACAAGCTCATTTCTCAGTGCTCTTTTGCCCGCGAGCCCTAGCCCCACTTTTTATCTTTCCACTTCCCCCAAAAGGTGTTATAATTAAACTAACTAACGAGTTAAGAGGACCATTTTTTATGAAATTTGCATCGAGCTACGAGCCAAGTCAATACGAACCGGACATTTATGCCGCCTGGGAGGCTTCCGGCGCCTTCCGCCCCACCACTCCGACGGTTCCCGTTGACGACGACGGCAATGGCATCGATGACAGATTTGAGGATGATTGCGGGGTGGAAGAAAATGCCTCAAGAGGGCGCTTCGGAGGTTACGACCGACCGCCCAAGGAGGCGAGCGAAAGAAACACTTGTGTTTCTTTCCGAGACGACGCAGAGCGGACGACTTCTAGTCGAGATAGCGAGGGGTGCGACCCCCGTAACGACGGGCGGGCGCGACCCCGTCCCGAAGGAGGCATTTCTTCCGCCCACAGAAGCACCTCATGCTATTCTATCGTCATGCCACCTCCGAACGCCAATGGCAACCTCCACATCGGCCATGGCCTCACCGTCGCTCTTGAAGATTCTCTCACCCGCTTTTATCGTTTGAACGGCAAATCTACCTGGTATATCCCTGGTGCCGACCACGCTGGTTTTGAGACTTGGGTCGTCTACGAGCGTAACCTCGAGAAGGACGGCCACTCCCGCTTTGAATTTGACCGCGACACTCTCTATGCACGCGTTTGGGACTTCGTTCAGATGCAACGCGGCAATATGGAGCTCCAGCTCCGCGCCCTCGGCGCCTCTTGCTCCTGGGGCGACCTCACCTTTACCTTGGACGAGAACGTCGTGGATCGCGTCTATACGACTTTCGAAAAAATGTGGAACGATGGCCTGATTTACCGTGGCGAAAAACTCGTCAACTTCTGCCCAAAGCACCAAACCGCCTTCGCCGACATCGAAGTCGAACATAAAGACGAAAAAGGCTCCCTCTGGGAGATAGAATATCAGATTGTAGGAGAAGACGAGCGGGCGACCGAAGTGGGCGAACTGAAGGCAAAACCAACCTCTGCGGGGTCTGGCGAGGGTGAGCCGGTGGCCGAATCGACTAGACTGAAGGCAAAACCGTCCTCTGAGGAATCTGTCGGAGGTTACGACCGAGACAGAAGGAGCGCGAGCCCCGTAACGACGGGCGCGAGCGACTCCGTGTCCGAAGAGGATGGTTTGCCTTCAGTCGTCATTGATTCTATCGTGGTAAGCACCACCCGTCCCGAGACCCTTTTCGGTGACATGGCCGTGGCGGTAAACCCCGACGACCCCCGCTACAAACATCTTATCGGTAGTCACGTCCATCTCCCTCTGACCGACCGCACAATTCCTATCATCGCCGACGAACACGCCGACCCCGAGTACGGCACCGGCGCCGTGAAAATTACCCCGGCCCACGATTTTGACGATTTCGAGGTAGGCGAGCGACATAATCTCCCGCGTCTCCAGGTTATTTCCGAGGACGGTCACATGATTAACGTCCCCGAGAGATACTTGGGGTTAACTCCAGCCGAATGTCGCAAGCAAGTTTTACGGGACCTCGAGTCTGAGGGGCTTTTGAAATCCGAGCAGAAGCTCACTCACTCTGTCGCCCACTGCTACAAATGTGGCACCGTCCTCGAGCCGACTTTGAAAGAGCAATGGTTTGTCGATGTCAAGACCCTCGCGAGGACCGCTATCTCACATCTCGAAGCCGATGAGATAAAATTTTACCCAGCCAGCAAAAAACAAGTCTTCATTAATTATCTCGAAAATCTCAAAGACTGGAACATCTCCCGTCAGATTCCATGGGGCATCGCCATCCCGATGTTCCGTAAAGTCACCAAGGAGGCTACCGATGAGCCCGACTGGATCTTCGATCGCCGCACGAATCTAAAGACCATCGAGAAATCCGGCGTCACCTACGTCCGCGACGAAGACACTTTCGACACATGGTTCTCTTCTAGCCACTGGCCTATCGTCTGTACCGACTGGTCCGAGGAGAACCCTACCCCTTACTACCCGCTCAACGTCATGGAAACCGGCGCCGACATTCTCTTTGCTTGGGTCGCTCGCATGATTATGATGGGGCTCTATGTTACCGGCGAAGCACCGTTCAAGGAAGTTTACCTCCACGGCCTCGTCCTCGACGCTCACGGCCAAAAGATGAGCAAATCCAAGGGCAACGTGATGAACCCAATGGACCTAATCGCAAAATACGGCTCCGACGCCTTCCGCCTCGGTATCTTAAGAGGTCGCTCTGCCGGCATGAACCAAGCCTTCAGTGAGAACTCTGTCATCTCCGGCCGCAACCTCTGTAACAAACTTTGGAACATCTCCCGCCTCATCCAGTCTATTGTGGATGAGGATGATGAAAGTATGGACGAGACTCCGAAGATGTCTTCTGAGGAATCTGTCGGAGGTTACGACCGACCACTCAAGGAGGCGAGAGAAAGAAACGCTAGCGTTTCTTTCCGAGACTACGCCGAGTGGACGACCTCTGGTCGAGACAGAAGGAGCGCGAGCCCCGTAACGACGGGCGAGAGCGACTCCGTGTCCGAAGAAGATGTCTTGGAGTCTCGTGGCGTTACCATTACATCCTATACTACCCTGAATCAGGGCGAGGACTGGATTTGCCGCGAGATTAATCAATGTCTGTCCGACGTTGCTGACGACATGAAATCTTACCGCTTCTCCGAAGCCGTCGAGGCTCTCTACTCCACCATCTGGGACAAATACGCTGACTGGTTCCTCGAATCCCAAAAAATCTACAAAAACACCGGACTCCTCAAGGTTACCCTCGAACATCTCCTTATTGCCCTCCACCCCTTTGCTCCGTTCGTGACTGAGGCTATCTGGCAAAATCTCAGCTGGACGAGCGGCTTCATCATCAACCAAAAATGGCCCGAGGAGCTCATTTACGACCCCATCACGGCCCAGCAGTTCGAAACCTTAATCACTATCGTCTCCGAGGTCAGAACCACCTTGCAGAGCCTCCCAGGCACCAATAACGCGAAAAAATACGCGCTCATGTATGACAATGATAGTATCGTCGAGGATAATCTATTACTTATCAAGAATCTGACCAAAGTCCCAGCGGTGACTGCCCTTAGTGGCGCCCCGAGAGGCCTCCGCCTCGCTCTCGCGAACCACGAGCTCTATCTCGATGTCCCCGAGAAAGTAGTAAAGGACTACAAAGATGCCCTCACCGAGAAGATTTTAAGCGTCGGCCGCGAGCTAGACGGTCTGAACGCTCGCATGATGAACCCAAATTATGTCGACAAAGCCCCCGCTCACCTCGTTAAAGAGACCCGCGACGCGATAAGGGAGAAAGAGGCTCTCATCTCCCGTCTCAAAACCCAACTCACCCTTATCTAGTCATGTATTTACAATGTATTTAAATTGTGCTACAATGTATGTATTAAACAAGGAACATACATTATGGCTACAACGAACGACATCACAATGACAATCCGCACTAATAGCGACATCAAGCGTACCGCCGCACAGCTTTTTGAGGATCTCGGCCTAGATATGTCTACCGCAGTCAATATGTTTTTGCGCGAATGCATTAGAAAAGACGGCATCCCTTTTGAAGTTTCTCGCAAGGAGATTCCAAATCGCAAGACCCGCCGCGCCATCAAAAACGCCATCAAAGATAAAAACATGGTCGGCCCCTTTAAGACCGTTGAAGCACTAATGGAGAGCTTGAATGCTTGAAGCAAAATACGAAAAACAATTCAAGAAAGACATCAAACTCGCCAAAAAGCGCGGCTATAACATGCAATTATTAGCAGAAGTTATTACATATATGATTAATGAGGAGGAAATACCTCCAAAGTACAAAGACCACGCACTAATCAATAATAAAAAATACAAAAACGTGAGAGAGCTCCACGTCAATCCAGATTGGCTACTAATCTACCGCATAGAAAAGGGCGTAGAATTGTTAAGGCTAGTAAGAACCGGCACTCACTCCGACCTCTTCAACAAATAACCGACCCCGTAGGATCGGTTATTAATTCATATTGTTTTAGCTAGTGCACCTTAGGCTAGTATTATTTTTTATTCAACCGAATATAGTTTTCCA
>CAZZAI010000037.1:0-9237 GCA_964652665.1 uncultured Candidatus Saccharibacteria bacterium | reverse complement strand
TGGGGTGACATTTTAATACGACAATCTACTATGACATTATCACACGATAACAACATCTGCGGTCATTTTTGTGGCAAGATTGGAGAATTTGTGGTATAATGGTGGTAGGACATTTATATGTAGGCCCGAGTGGTGAAATTGGTATACACGTATGCCTTAGGAGCATATGCCGAATGGTGTGCAGGTTCAAGTCCTGTCTCGGGCACCAAAAATTCAAATTGAAAGGCGCCATCTTGGCGTTTTTTCGTGCTCGCTCGATCATCAATCGCACTTCGCACGAAGAAAACACCAATCTGCCGCCTTTCATCTTTGAATTTTCATCGGTGGAATAAAGCCACCAATCTTGGCGATTTTATTCAACAAATTTAAGGCAAGAGAGCATTGACTCAGGAAAAATCCCCCTGGAATTCAGGGGGATTGGCGAAAGTTTGTTGTTACTAGCTGCGCCTAGATGTGTCGTTCTAGTCGACCTCATACGGGCGCGGTACACGGCTGTCGTGATACTGCTGTACTTCCTTGATTTTACTGTCGAGTTCCCGACGAAGCTCCAGCTCATGCTGCATGAGCGTCGTAATTTTATCATGCGGAGCCTTTTCCGGGATAGGCGTTGGGAGCTCACGGAGCAAGCCGTTCAGATTGAGATCGGCCGCATCGGCAGTATTTACCACCAAGCCGGCGAGCTCAGTCTGGAGGGACAGTCTGTCCTGGACAATCTCTTGGAGCAGACGATACGGCGGCCGCCAGATCATGCCCACAAAGTGAAAATAGACCCTCTCGCGATTCCGCTGGTCGTAATAGTGCGAGATGCTGCCGGCGAGGAGCCGCCTCAGCCGACGAGTCATCAGCTCGCCGTTTTTAGTCGCGATATAGAACTTGCGCTCGTAGGTCCGGCCGTTCGACTCAATCTCTGCCACAACAAACTCTTCACTGGTTCTCATAAGGTACTACCCCCTAAAAATATTAGCTTGACAAAGTCAGCCGTATATAGTTATAGCACAAAATCATCACAAAGTAAAATAGCCGCGCTAAGATGGGCCTTGTTACATAATTCAACGCATCTCGGGAGCTCCGTGACGTGGTAATCAAAGATTATACCACGTCACTCCGCCTCTACAGCGACCAAATCTGCCTGACGGCGACTTGGTCTTTATGTCCCTCGACTGCGTTTGAATTATGTAACAAGGCCCCAAGATGGCGAAGTAATTACTGCTCGTTCATCCAATCATCAAACTGCATACCTTGACAATACTTGCAGAGATGGATTGCGACGTCCTCTGGATCGAGAGGGCCGCCACAGATATCGCATTCGTTATTATTTGGAAAAAATCCCATGATAGTGTGTCCTTTTTGCTATTATAACATATTTAGAGTATAATGGAAGTATGGGAAAGAAATATTATTTGACTGGGGTGAATGGTAAGATCTACGAGAGCGATACTCGCGGAGTTTTACTCCATGGAGCGACAACGTGAATACGGAGTAGTGGGGATAAAGTTTGAGGTAGTACGAAATGATTGATCTAGAGAAAGTGATCTGTCTCGACACCGAGACGACCGGTAGAGACCCACGGAGTGCCGAGATTTTGCAACTTGCGATTGTAAGAGGTGACGATAAGATATTATTTAACGAATACGTGCGCCCCGAATACACTTCGAGCTGGCCTGGAGCGGAGAGAGTACATCATATTAGTCCGGCAATGGTGGCAAATAAGCCGATACTTCGCGATTATAGCGAGAGATTGAATGAAATTTTTGAAAATGCCGAGCTGATCGTGAGTTATAACGGGCTTCATTACGACTTACCAATTATCGCAAAATATGGTTTCGAAGAGGTACTAAGGAGACCGCATGACGACGTGATGCTTAAATTTGCGCCAATTTATGGCGATTGGAATGATTATTACGGTAGCTACAGATGGAAGAACCTGAGCGTTTGTGCCGATTATTATGACTATGAGAGCTCGGGGCAATTCCATGATGCGCTCGAAGATGTGCGCGCCACTCTGTGGTGTTGGAAGAAAATGCGAGGCGATATCTGAGTGTGTAGGGAGCGGTTTGCGCGGGAATGTCGGTGTAGCAGGCATGATTTGTGTGGAATTGATTGTGCGGCAAGGACGGTTTGTGTGGAATCGTTGGCATTTTGTAACTTTTGTAGTAAAGTAGATATAAGGAAATATTATGGCAAAGAAAATTGATTTTGACGAAACCGCGAAGAAAATCGAGGGAGTCGCGAATACGGTCGACATCATCATGAAAAATCGGTTGATTATTGCGGTTTTCTTGATTGTGGACGGGATTACGTTTTTGCAAAATCCCGACACGACCCTGAATGGGATGGCGCAAAACATCATTTTGCTAGCGCTACTCGCGACGTTTACGGTGTTTATCACGAGCGTAGCCTCAAAGGTGAAGGACGTGAAGACGATTGTGATTTCGGCCCTGATTTTGGTGGTGGGCGGGATTTTTTACTTTTTCCCGGACCTCATTGCGGCGTATATCCAGGTCGCGCTTGCGCTCTTTATCATCTACGACGGGGTGAAGAATATCGCGAATACGTTGCATCTTAGCAAGTTGTCTGGCTACACACAAAAGCTCGCGGATAAGTACGAGAAGATTGTGCATCGCAAGGCGAAGGACGCGGCGAAGCAGGTCGAACGGGAAAAATTCAAAGAGGTTGACGACAGCCTAGATAACGGTCTCGACGAACAGGCCAAGAAGCTAATGTCGCCGCTTCAAAATATCGTAAACAAGACCAGCAAGTTTTCTTGGCTCTATATCGCGGCAAATGTGACGACGGTTGTGTTGGGCCTCGTTCTGCTCATATATCCTAGCGCCTCGATGATGGTGTGGGGGCTGATATTCCTGTATACTGGTATCACGAATTTTGTGGCAAGCGTGAAGTCGATGGGACTCGTGAAGAAGCTGCGCGAGCGGAAGTTCAAGGAGATTGTGTTTGATGCGGAGAGAGAGGTGAAGGGTGAAGAGACAAAAAAGGCCGAAGTTGACGCAGAAAAAGCAGTAGCAACCAAGGCCGAGACGAAAAAGGCAAGGAAGGACGCGACGGCATCGAAGAGTAAGGCTAAGGAGCCGTCTGAAACAGCGAAAGACGCGTCGACAAAATAAGGACAAAAATATGAAGAGTGACAAAAAAGAAGATAGTATAATACTCTATGAGGCCGATGACGGGGGACTCAAGATTAACGTCCACCTAGATGAGGATACAGTTTGGTTGTCACAACAGCAGCTTGCGGAGTTATATCGGACGTCTAGGACCAACGTCGTCGAACACATTGGACATATTTACGACGAAGGAGAGCTTGTAAAATCCTCAACTTGTCGGAAATTCCGACAAGTTCGAATCGAGGGCTCCCGTGAAGTGTCCCGAGAGCTGCCGTTTTACAATCTCGACATGATCATCTCGCTTGGCTACCGTATCAATTCGAAGATTGCCACGGCTTTTCGCCAGTGGGCGACTTTGAGACTAAAAGAATACATCGTCAAGGGTTTTGCACTTGACGATGAGCGCCTCAAGCAGAACGGCGGTCGTTACTTCAAGGAGCTTTTGCAGCGTATCCGCGACATTAGGAGCAGTGAGCGTAATCTCTGGCAACAGGTGACCGATATTTACGCGACCTCTATAGATTACGACAAGAACGATACGCTAACCAAGGAGTTTTTTGCCACCGTCCAGAACAAAATGTATTACGCCGTCCATAGACAAACCGCCGCAGAAGTGATCTATAATCGTGTCGATGGCAATAAGCCGATGATAGGTATGACAAATTTCAAAGGTGGCTATATCACAAAAGCCGACACGTATATCGCCAAAAATTATCTGAAGGAAGATGAATTACAGAAACTAAATCTCTTGGTCGAGCAATACTTGGGCTACGCCGAACTCCAGGCGATGCGCGAGATCCCCATGAAGATGCAAGATTGGAAAGACGAGCTGGACCGAGAGTTGGAGCATCTGAACTTTGAAGTCCTGAGAGGTAAGGGCAAAATCTCCCGCGAGCAGGCAATCAAGAAAGCCAATGCAGAGTACGACAAGTACCGTAAGAAAGAGTTTGAAAGCTATGCGAGCGACTTCGACCACGCCGTGGAAGAGCTAACAAAAGAGGCGAGGCGGATAGGGAGAAATGAATAATAATAGAAATACTAGCTACAACTAAATAAATGCCTCTTGCCTTTCATAGTATTATATGGTATTATAGTGATATCTAAACAACGGAGTCGGGGATGACGAAGAGCAAAAAATCTCAAGAAATATATCTCGATGCAGGTTTCACCAAAGATGAGGTTGAATTATTACGTGCATACTTTAGCGCATTCTCCAATCTATACGGAAAAGTATCTCTTAGAGATGCTTTTGAAATTATCAATGAACAAAACGATAACCAGTTCAGCAAGATTAAGTTTTTGGCTTTCCTAAAGCTGAATGAAAAAGAGAAAAACTTCTACCATATCGTTAGCCGATGTGAGTTCTACGACGATGCGCCAGATGAAGATCCATTTGATGATGATATAGTAAATGAAGCGATTGTCTGTATAGATGAGGACGATTATTATTCGATAGATGAACAGCAAATTGACAAGCCACTTTGCGTACTTCCAAAAGAAAGTCTACTGAAATATGCCGACGATTCTTATCGCGAGGACACACCAGCAACTGAAGCACTTGAACGATATATTGAGGAGCATGCAGAAATCATACAGCCAACGCGAGGACATCATTACATCAATACCGCCAGTGACGCAGTAGATGGTTTTGTGTTTGCGTTACGTATTGACCTCGATGATGAAACGATGCATATTGACGATTTGTTGAGACTCGTGGTCCTGCCAGAGGATGACGAAGAATTTGAAAAATTTATGCAAGGATTATTGCCGCTCGCGACGGAAGTGGCAAACACTACTAGGCGCTGGTCAAATCGCGGTTATACACCACGCGAACTTGCGGGGCTAATGGGAGATAATCGTCCGAGATTAATCAATATCATAGACGAAGAATTGCCAAGATAAAAGGAGTCTAGCTTTTCAATATAGATTCGGCAAGTACTTATTTGGGGCATAAAATTCGACTTTTATTCTAGATTGAGATAGTGAATGCGGCAAAAAATGGAAGTGGCATAATGTTGTGATTCCATTCGGTTACCAAATCGCAATATGGATATTGCTTATGGTATAATCGATACAAAGGAGCAATATGTCACATTTTTTCGAACAGATATCACATTTTATTGAGGAGGCAGAGTGGGCGAGTATTTTGATTACTTTACTCATTATCGTACTTTTGCTATCGTTCATTGTGGTGAATATTATTACCTGCATCGCGGCGCTTTCGATGAAGAAATCGTTGAAGCAGATTGCTAGTGGGCAGGCTGGACAAAAATCTCCGTGGAGCGGGAAGAAGAATTGAAGAACGAAATAACAAAAAAGGCGGTGTCCCGCATATTTCCACTGCAGGTCCTGCTCTCATTGGAAATAATTATTTACCAACTATTTTGAAAAAAGTGTTTTGCCCAATTTCGTGTGGTTTTAGTACGACGCCGTTTGGAATATTTATGCCTTTCTCTTCCATTGTTTGTCGCAAGATTGGCCGTACTTGGATTTTTTACATTACCACCATCGTCACCCTCTCCTCATCCACCTCACCACCTTGGGGTCGACGCGGATGCCGGAGGGGCGGAGCGGGAGCTGGATGAAGCGGCCAGTGACGACACGTTTCATGATTTCTTCGCCGGTATCTTCGTCGACGTCGCTCACGAAACCGTATTTCTCCCAGGTGACTGGCTCGACTTTGTACTCCTTTTTGCCGATACGGACGTTTACATAATCGTCGCCGAGCCGCGTAACGGTCGCGAGTGAGCCGTTGATCCAGCGGGGCTTGGTGATGCCAGCGCTAAAGTCCACCTGGTCATTCTTGGTCATCATGACCTGTGCGCCGACTTTCAGAGTCAGTTCCACGGGCGTGTTACAGTCTTTTAGCTCCATGTTGCCTTCGAGGCGGCCAAGGTAAGTGGCGGGCTTGGCCGAGAGCGTTGCGAGGCCTAGCGTATTCGCTTCGTCGGCTTCGCGGTTTCTGGCGGTCAGCGCAATACATTCTATCCCCTCGGGGAGTTTGTGATTATGACATTTTTCGTTGATTTCATCAATGAGGTCGGGCGTAACCTCGCCGGCACGGATGCGGTTCAAAATCTCCACGTCGGACTGGTCGCTTTGGCGATAAATCGTGTTTAGCTCGAGTGTGGCGATCTCGGCAGCCTCGTAGCTCTTGGTCTCAAAGAAATAATTGCCGCGGTAATAATGTCTGAACAATTCAGTCTCCTCGCGCCCTTTCACTTCGATGGGTTGAAGCTGATATGGGTCGCCAAAGAAAATCACCTGGCAGCCGCCGAAAGGCTTGCGGACGCGCTTGGCGTAGCGCATCTTGGCGTCAATCATAGTGAGCACATCCGAGCGCACCATCGAAATCTCGTCAATCACGATGGCGTCGAGCTCCTTTAGGATCTTTTTCTTGTCACCGCGGAGCAGATGGCGCGCCCGTGCGTCATGAACATCTTGGAATCCGAGATCAAGATTATAGAAGCTGTGAATGGTCTGGCCGGCAACATTGACCGCGGCGACCCCAGTCGGAGCAAGTACGACGACCTTCTTGGCGGTATGCGCGATGAAATACGAGAGGAGGACGGACTTACCGGTGCCGGCCTTGCCGGTGATGAAATAATTGTGGTTGGTGTGTTCGAGTTTCTCGTAGATGGCGAGCTGGTCGAGGCCGAGGGAAAAGCCAAAAGCAGACGCCTCCGTCGAGCTGTCCGAAGACCCTCCATGAATATTTTTGCCAGAAGAATTTTTGGCCATATATATTATATTACCATATTTTGAGAATTTTTTATCTTATGTTATAATAGTATAGAAGTAATATTGAGGAGAATAATGTCAAAATTAAGTGTCGACAGAAGCCCTGTCGTGAAACTATTTAGCGATAAAGAATCTGATTTTTTAATTCCAGATTATCAGAGACCTTATGCTTGGACTACGGAAGAGTGCGAGACGCTTTGGGACGATATTTGGGATTTTGCCTTTCCAAAGAATAATAAAGATTTGTTCAATGATACTGACGAATACTATCTTGGGCCGATTGTGACGTTTCGTAATAATAATAAAAAGCTCGAAGTAATTGATGGTCAGCAGCGCCTCACTACACTAATGCTGATTCTAAGGGCTTTCTACGTTAAGTTCTTAAACGCTGCCGACACAAACACTCAAAAGACACGCGAGAAAATTTCTACCTGTATTTGGAAAACTGACGAGTTTGATAATCCGAATTTCGACGCCCTCAAAATTGATTCTGAAGTCGCGACAGACGACGACAAGGCGGAGTTCTTGGAGATTCTAAAGACTGGCATCGCACCAGAAAGCATGAAAAGCAAATACGCGACAAATTATCGATATTTCCAAAAGAAAATTACAAAAATGGCAGATGAATTTGATGGCTACGCGTCGTTTATGGTGCAGCGGATAATGAATAATTGTATTCTGCTACCTATTGAAGCGGACAACCAAGACACTGCGCTCAGGATTTTTTCTACTCTGAACGATCGTGGTCTACCACTTTCGGATGCAGATATTTTCAAAGCCCAGTTTTATCGTTATTATACTGATAAAGGCGAGAAAGATACCTTCATGAAGAATTGGAAATATCTCGAAGATTTAACGGAAAAGATTTTCCATCCAACCAACGGCACGCCAATGGACGAATTATTTACCCGTTATATGTATTTCGAACGCGCAAAGCAGGGCATAAAGCGCTCGACGACCGAGGCTCTTCGGAAGTTTTACGAAAAAGAAGATTATACGCTGCTCAAACAGGATTCTACGCTAGACAATTTGACCAGTCTTGCGGAGTTTTGGAGGGATGTTTCCTTACAAGATGACAAACGCTTTAGTGATGAGGCGCTAAAACGCCTATTTGTGCTAAATTATGCACCAAACGGGATGTGGACACAGTTCACATCGGTATATTATATGGCGAATCGCGACGACCGCGGTCAACTAGACGACAAGAAGTTCTGCAGTTTCTTGGATAAAATGACTGCATTCGTCTGGTCATACGCATTCGTAAACCCTGGCGTAAATGCCCTGAGGACACCACTATATGCAGAGATGATTAACATCGTGAAAGATCAGCCAGTTAATTATTCCGATTACAAGATTAGCAAAGAGCGGCTCAAGACTATTATTGATGGATTTGAGTTCGTAAATCAGCGCCCAATCACAAAATCAATGCTGACTTGGTGGGCCTTTGAAAACCCTGAGCAAAAGTTGGTCTCGCTCGATACAGTTTTTGAGATAGAGCATATCTACGCAAAGAAACGTCAGGAAGTCGAAAAGGGACTGAAAGAACGCAAGAATATCGAGAAATTGGGCAACAAGTCGCTTCTTGAAAAGAGAATTAATATCCGCGCGGCAGATTATAAATTTAACGACAAAAAACCATATTACAATGGTTATACGACGAGTCGTGGCGATGAGAAAGAAAAAACGTCAATTCGTGAGTTGATTATCTTGTCAAACACCAAAGATAATTTCACGGAGGACGATATATTAGAACGCAACAAAAACATCATCAATCATTTCATTGATTACGTTGAGGCGCAAGGTATTACCGACTAGTGCTTATACTAATTGGTTTTAAATGAATTGTGAAACTAATTTTACAAAAAGCACTAGACAAGCCCATTTTGCTTGTGGTATAATGGGACGTAAGGAAATAGGATGGGAAAAGTTGCGAGGTATCTAAATCAGTTAACGGTGGGGAATGTATTTGACGCGCCGGAAGTATTGGAACAGTATTCGACGGATCGCTCCGTACTGAAAATTCGGCCAAAATACGTCGCTTTGCCGGAATCCACTGAAGATATCCGTAAGATTATGCGTTTCTGCCATCAGCTAGCCGCAAAAGGCATCAAACTGCCAGTTACTGTATGGGGCTCTGGCCTTGATGAAGGTGGGGCGGATTTAACAAATCAGATTTTAGTGTCTACAGAAAAGATGAATCGCTTGCTCGAGGCGGATAGACGTGAGCGCTTAGTGCGCGTACAGGCAGGAATCACCTTAAAAGAGCTCAATACAGCATTGTCGGTCAATGGTTTGATGATACCAGTTGGTGGGCACGACTCGGAGACGATTGGCGGGCTGATTTCTAATTGTCCAGCAGATGACTGGGCGGGGAAGT
>CAZZAI010000036.1:0-9444 GCA_964652665.1 uncultured Candidatus Saccharibacteria bacterium | reverse complement strand
ATGTGGCCACTACCACCTCAAGGTAGCGTGTCTACCAATTCCACCACAGGTGCATGATTTCATTATATCATACAGCATTTATGGAGTCAAGTTTTTTCCGCCTTTCACTACTGCCCAATCGCTCACATCTACGAAGCGATCAAGCTCAGTTACAAGCTGCACTCTCTCACCAAAATTACGCGAATTCTCGACATAGACATAAGTTGCATTTGTCTGATACAATCCAATCGCCGGCACATCTTGGACCCAATATTCAAGAAAAGTCTCGTATTTTTTTGCCCTTAGAGTAGTGTCCAATGTTTCTCTAGCGCCAATCAACAAATCATCTACTAAAGAGTTGCGATAATTGGACAGATTGAGGCCGCCCGCGCCAGCTTGCGAAGAATGATAATACGGCAACGGATCCGGATCACTACCGAGCTGAATATCGTAAATCAAAATATCATAATTCCGCTTTGATACGACATTCGCAACAAACTCTTGCCCTTCTTCATACACTGTGAGCGCAGCTTCGAACCCGAGCTCTTTTAACTGAGCTACGATATTCTCCGATACGGCTGGCAAATATCCAGAATTCACGGTCACTACATTCACGCC
Organism: uncultured Candidatus Saccharibacteria bacterium; assembly: GCA_964652665.1. Lineage (GTDB taxonomy): Bacteria > Patescibacteriota > Saccharimonadia > Saccharimonadales > Saccharimonadaceae > Nanosyncoccus. The sequence goes on along the minus strand of CAZZAI010000036.1, from coordinate 8,847 downwards.
AATCTGTCCTGTCCCTCTCACAGAGGCTACTTTTTCAGTCGCTTGGACAAAATTATACTCAGGTAGCTTAGGGTAATTCGTCAAATTAATCTGTCTTGTGAGCAGCGGATAGTCAACTGCTTGAGTACCAGGAGCGTTTTTTCTGATTTCTTCCATATTGAGTCCCTGCTGCACGGCTACGCGGAGGGCTTTGTTTTTCATTGCACCGGTCGTGGTGTTAAAGAATAGGTATGCTCCAGAATTTATTCCAATTTCTCGTACGTCGTATTTTAACGAAGTGATTTTATCGATATCATTACCGGATAATTCCGCGGTTGCTGTAATTGTGCCAGCATTGATGGCGTCTATTATGTCGGCCTTATTCTCGTAGGTATGTATCGCGAAATTGTTTAATAATGGCTGCCCCAAATAATAGCTCGGGTTGGATGACAAATAATACACCGCCTCATCTCCCATGCTTGCTACCTGTGTTGCATTGTAGGAGAAAGCGCCACTCGTCACTGGATTAACTGAGAAATCATGTTCCACTAGTGTTTTGACCGGAGCATCTGCCAGTATATGTTGCGGTACTACCGGGATCATTAATGCTGACCGGAAATCTGCGTAGCTGGATGGCAAAGTGAATCGTATCTCGCCGGTGCTAAGTTCATCAATATCAACATTGTTTAGGCTCGCATCATAAATCGTATTAATGGCTGGATTTTGAATTAATCCCAAGGTGAACATTATGTCATCGGTCGTAATCGGCTCACCATCCGACCATACCAATCCGTCGCGAAGTTTCATTGTCCAGACTCGCCCATCCTCGCTTGCGTGGACCGATTCGGCTAGCCCGGGCCCTTCGTGCCCAGAATAATCCATTGCTACAAGTGTAGCAAACATTAGTCGGCTCAGTGTCTTTTCGCTATTTGTCGTCGCAAAAAGTGGATTGAGCGAATTTACTCTGCCAATAGTTGCTTCTGTGTATGTCCCGCCAGACACAAAAACATCTTCGGCATAAGAGCCGCTAAACCAAAAAGCCTGAGTGATTGCGAGCATGATCAAAGCTGAAACTAAAAGCCCCCATTCTAATATTAGTAATTTGACATTCTGGATATGCGAAACCCGCGCAAAAATATTTTCCTTAATATGTTCTTTCCCACCTTCGCTTACCTTAATTGAGGCCTTGGAGAACTTTTTAATGAATTTTTGCCCACGTTTTTTGAAAGAATTTGCCATATATTATTATGCCGGAATTACCAATAACCCCACGATGGAACCTACGAAAATCACTGCGCAAACAATTGTTGCGGTAAATAGCGACTTCTCAAGTCCTCGCCTTGTTGTGTATAGCTCCCCGGAGCTTCCAAAGCCCGCGCCAAGCGATGCTCCGCGTTGCTGTAACAATACTAGTAGAATCATCAAGAACGCCGAAATGAATATCACAACTTCTAGAAAACTTCCGAATGCCATACTGCTCCTTTTGTACTTTTACTCCTGTATAATCTTATTTTAGCATACTTTTTCTTTTCAGTAAAGAATGATAAGTGATTGCAAATCTATGCGCCTCCTCATCAATCCGTGCAATCAATCTAGAAATATGTGAAGATGATGACAGCTCGACCATGCCTTTACCCGGTACGATAATTTTCACTCCCGCAGATTTTGAATGATCGCCGGACTTATCGCGACCAATCACCGGGATATTAAAAGGCCTTACGATTGGTAAAATTGCGCCTACTTGAGTCTGCCCACCATCGAGCACGATTAAATCTGGAAAATCCCACTCTGGATGCTTTAGTCTTCTCGTAATCACTTCAGTCATGCTCTTAAGATCATCGTTCGTGGATGAGCGAATTTTGAATTTTCTATACTCACTTCTTGCGCTCGCGCCATTGATAAAGACTACCATACTAGCGACCGTGTTCGTTCCGCTCTGGTGCGAAATATCATACCCCTCTATCCTTCTAGGTGGTTTCTCTAGGTCCAACAATCTCTGAAGCTGCTTCAAGGCCTGGTCTGAGGAAATATCCAAAAACTCTTTATCCGAGAAGACGATTTTTTTCTTCAGCTCTTTGAGCCCAAACAACTGGTCGCGTGCCTCTTTGGCGAGCTCATAGTCGCCCCGCGCGGCCGCTTCGTGCATTGTTTTTTCTAGTTCTTTTAGTAGCTTCTCGCGGTTTCCTTCTAAGTAAGAAATTAGCTTTTTGAGATTTCGTTTGTAATCTGCTGGAGTTATTTTTTTAGTCTCGACACCAGGAGTTAGCCCCAAATCGGTGTCCAGATTTCGTTTTCCATCGTACGGCTTAATATAATACGGAAAAATCCGCCTGAGACTTCTCACTGCCTTTTCTACGGCTGATTTACCATAAAAAGGCCCAATGTAAGTCGCTTTATCATCGACCGGATTCCTCGTGAAACTAACATACGGCACCTCAGATTTCATATCTATACGCACGTAGCTCACCGTTTTATCGTCGCGAAGTAAGATATTCCATTTTGGCATATATCTTTTTATCATTTCCGACTCTAAAAATAGCGCGTCCATCTCCGTGTCAACTACAATCCAATCGGTATCCTCAATCTCCCGTACGAGTGCCGTTGTCTTGACATCTTTCTCGGTGTTCTGGAAATATTGCCTCACGCGATTCTTGAGCACTGCTGCCTTGCCGACATAAATAATCTCTCCAGCTGCATTCTTATGAAAATAAACCCCAGGCGCACTCGGGAGAGTCTTCAACTTCTTGGCTAGTAGCTCGTTCATATCTATAATTATAACATATTATAAAGCTCCCGAGGTGTGAGTGGATTACGAAACAACGCCAAGCCTATTTTGGATATCCAGCAGACGCCTTGACGTGCTATAATATACTTATGGATAATTATATTATTAGTGATATTCACGCTCGTCAAGTTTTAGATTCTAGAGGCAACCCAACTGTAGAAGCGGAAGTTTTCTTGAAAAATGGGGCTTTCGGAAGGGCCATTGTGCCCTCTGGGGCCTCTACTGGCTCCGGAGAGGCCCTTGAGCTTCGGGACGCCTATATAGACCTCTATGGCGGCAAAAGTGTCTTAAAGGCCGTCTGGAATGTCAATTCCGCGATTCGTGACGTACTGATAGATAACACATCGGAGCCATCCGTAGTCGATCAGATGATGTGCGATCTAGACGGCACCCCCGATAAATCTTCACTTGGTGCCAACGCGATTCTTGCGGTTTCTCTAGCAAATGCCAAGGCGAATGCTTACGCCCATCGTCTTCCTCTCTATAAGTACATCGCTAGGCTTGTCGGTGCGGAGGAAGAGATGTCGCTCCCCTTACCGATGATGAACGTAATGAACGGTGGCGCACATGCGGGCTGGTCTACCGACTTTCAGGAATATATGATCATCCCGCGCTCCGCAGGTAGTATTTCGCACGCTATTCAGATGGGCGCGGAAGTCTTTCACGCGCTAGCCACTGTCCTAAAAGAGCTGAACTATCCCACCACAGTCGGCGATGAGGGCGGATACGCTCCTCTTGTAAAAAATGGCGATAATGAGCCTTTGTCGCTCATTCGCGAGGCAGTTTCGCGGACTAAATATCGCTTTGGTGAGGATATCTCTATTGCTATGGATATTGCCGCGAGCGAATTCTATGATTCGGCGAGCAATACGTACAGACTCAAGACTTCCGGCGAAGAAAAGACGGCAGCAGAGATGATTGACTGGTATAGGCAGCTAACCAGTGAATACCCAATTGTCTCCATCGAGGACGGCCTAGCCGAGAATGACTGGGCTAATTGGCGCATTCTAACCGAAGAGCTCGGTGACCGCATCCAGCTTGTTGGCGACGATTTGTTTGTTACAAACACGGAGCTCCTGAATCGTGGTACTCGCGAGCATGTTGCGAATGCAATTCTGATCAAGCCGAACCAAATCGGCACACTTACGGAGACTATCGATGCCGTAATGACCGCAAAGCGCGCTGGCTACCGTACAGTGATGTCGCACCGCTCAGGTGAGACTGAAGATACTACAATTGTACACCTCGCAGTTGGCCTAGGCACTGGCCAAATCAAGGCTGGCTCGCTCTCTCGTTCTGAGCGTATCGCTAAATACAACGAGTTACTGAGAATCTCGGAATTTGACCGCACACTTGCTCTAGCTTCTCCATTCCAAAAATAAAATGAGCTAGGTCTCTAGCTCATTTTGATTAGCAAAAAGGGCTTTACATGCTAAGACGGACGATTTGGTGCGTCTACGCTAGATACTATTCGCCTGACGGAATCCGTCGTAGAAGTTTTCAGAGATTTTTGGATGTCCAATTTTATTAGCGGCTTTTACTATTTCTGAAAGATCGTCCGTAATCTTAAATATATGGGTGTCTTTTGCGGCGATTACTTTCATCTCTAGCATTTTCTTGATGATGTTGTCGAAACTCTTCCAATACCATTTCCCTACGAGAAATACTGGCATCACGGGCATTTTGCCTTCCTGCATCAGGCACAAAATTTCTGACAATTCGTCCATGGTCCCGAAACCACCAGGAAAGAATACGAATACTTTGGCCGCCATTGCGAGCGAAACTTTTCTAGCGAAGAAATATTCGAAAGTCACACAGTCTGTAAGATAAGGATTCGGAAATTGTTCATGCTTCAAGGTGATATTAAGTCCAATCGTCCTTCCGCCAATCTCGTAAGCGCCACGAGAAGCAGCTTCCATAATCCCCGGGCCACCACCAGTCACTACCGTGTGTCCGTTTTTTGCGAGTAATCCACCTAGTTCATATGCCATTATGCAGTATTTGTTATCTTGAGGCAATCTAGCAGAACCAAATATCGTTACTCCCTGCGGAAAAGAACGCACAATCGTGAGCCCCGAGCCGAGGTCTTTTGCGTACGCGTTCGCGCGCTCCAAATCAGCAATTGATAGTTTCTTTAGAAGTTCTTCTTCTGTTTTTAGCATATCGCTCCTTATTATATTTTTTGCATCGGCATCATGTGTAGCGGCTCATCTCCGTACAATAATCCATTATTTGCGCCAATCGTCTGTACTGCGGCGGTCGCATTCGCGGAACCAAATACGATTGCGTCCGTCAAGTTGCCATCGTCGATATATTTTGCCATAAATCCACCAAAAAACGCATCTCCCGCACCATTGGTGTCTTTAATTTTCACATCTTCATATATTCCAAAGCGAAAGATACTTTTATCTTTCATCGTACCGGCAATTCCCCCCATACTGCCGTCGGTAATTATTGCTACCGGCACATAATTCCCAAGATGGAAAAACAATTCAGTTAAAACTACGCCCGGCATCAATACTGATGCTTCCGCTTTATTCATTTCAAGCACATCCACATATTTCAGTAATTGCAAGAAATCATTGTGACGTGCCAGCTCCTTCACTGAAGGTTTCAAGGCCACTTTTATATCCATTTCGTGTGCCTTGACAAGAAAACGTTCCAAAGTCTCAAGATCTCCACCAAGCGACGAAATAATTAGCCATTCTGGGTTTGCTAGTTCTAAATCGTCCTCACGAAAATTATCAAAACGCGTGCTAGCTCCGTAATAATTAAGAGTAGTCTGTTCTTTATTGATGGAATTGAGCAGTATTACCGATGTACCAGTCCCGCCACGTGGCAATACGCCCATGTAGCTATTATCAATGTTCTCGTCATCGACGACTCGCATCACGGCATCTCCTGCCGCATCGCGACAAATATTGCCCATTAAAATCACTTCATGCCCATAGCGTGCTAAGCCTACCGCCGTATTTAATCCGCTTCCGCCGACTTCTGAATAAAGTCGGTCAATCGCGATATTCGAGCCGGGCAAAATATTCTCAAATATCGAAGCTCCGCCAACCTGCTTTGCCGACAAATCATCATGGTCCATCAGATAGATATCTTGACGTACGGGCCCAATAATTAATACTCTTTTCATAGGACTACCCCACTTTTGTCCAATTCTAAGACCATTTCTTGATAGATCGCCGAAGGATTATCTGCTCTAGATAGCGCCGACCCGACATTAATAATATCTAAATCTGAGTGAGCGAGCGCTCTAATATTACTCATACTGGCTCCGCCATCCCAACCAATTTCAACTTCAGGCTTGATGCCACGTATAATCTCAATCTTCTCCACTTGCATCATATCTGCCTGTCCGCCTTGTTCTCCTAGACTTCCTGCAAAAATCAGAACATGATCAGCCGCCTCGATATATTGCTTCACTAGACCCGGATATGTAGGTTTCAGTAGTGCCACTCCGGCCTTTATTCCTTGCTCATGCAGCATCTCAAAAATCGGTAATAGATTTTCTTTCGCCTCAGCATGAAAGATGCAAAGCTCAGGGCGCAATTTGAAAACCGTATCCATATAGAATGACGGCCTTTCTACCATCATATGGAGATCGACTTGCCATCCTTGTGGCCACCACAAGTTGGTGATATCTAGTGTCTCATTCTTTGCGAATTTACCATCGGTTACATCGATCTGGATGTGGTGAGTGTACATATTGATCCGTTCTAGCTGAGCCCGAAAATCTTGCTTGTTTGCCGTGAGTACCGCTGGTACTATTGTAACCGTCCTCATCATAAACTTGACTCCTTGTCAAATATATTGTATCCGTTATCTTTGTCCAGTCGGGCAATGCGACGTGCGCGGCGGTCCAACTTTTCAAACTTCGTCTTTAAGAAGACCAGACTAATTGCTTTCATGTCTGATAAATTTGTCGAATGCGCCGACAGACATAAGACATTCGCATCGTCGTGTTCGCGAGCTAATCTCGCCGACTCCTCGGAGTCCGCATGAGCGGCCCTAATGCCGAGGAAGCGATTCGCTTGCATTGTCATCCCGTGGGCTGAGTCGCAAATCAAGATTCCCATTGCTCCATCGTTCTGTCGGACATTTAGCGCGACATTTATCGCCGGATCGTTGAAATCGTCTCCCTCGCTATATTCGTAGGCCCCGGCATCGTACACCTCGTAACCATTCTGTATCAAAAATGTACCGAGCTGATTCTTTAGGTCGAACCCACGATAATCTGCGCCGACGTATACTCGCATTAATCTTCCTTCCCGTAATCAATCGCGAGCTCCACAAGACGGTTGGAATATCCCCATTCATTATCGTACCAAGCGACTACTTTTACCATATTCCCGCCTACCACGTCAATCAGTGGTAAGTCTACAATTGCCGACCTCGGGTCGCCGATAAAATCGGAAGACACCAACTCCTCGTCAGACACCCCGATGATACCCTCGTAGTATGGTTCCTTTGCGACTTTTTTGAAGAATTCGGTCAGTTCTTCTTTTGTGGTCTTGCGTTTTAAGATTGCGGTAATATCGGCAAGCGAGACAACCGGAGTCGGGACGCGCACAGAAAGCCCTGTGAATTTCCCCTTCAGTGACGGTATCGTAAGTGCTGCCGCTTTCGAAGCACCAGTCGTGGTTGGCACGATATTCTCGGCTGCCGAGCGGGCCTCACGCAAATCCTTTGCCGGCGCATCGAGCAGTCTCTGGGAGCCAGTATAAGAATGTACTGTCGTCATCATCGCTTTATCTACGCCGAACTCGTCGGTCAGCACTTTCATGATTGGCGCAATGCAATTCGTAGTACAAGACGCATTGGAAAGAATCTCGTCAGATTCTTCAACGATCTCTTCATTTACACCGATCACGACCGTCTTCGCTCCCTCCCCCTTGGCTGGAGCTGAGATGATGACGCGTCTTGCCCCCGCTTCGATATGTGTCTGGGCCACTTCTGGCTCAGTAAAGAAGCCGGTCGCTTCTATCACGATATCTACCTTCAAGTCTCGCCATGGTAAATTGAGTGGGTTTTTCTCAGCGTAAACCGGAATTGCTCGTCCATCCACAGCGATGGAGCTATCGGTCCATTCAACATCTTTGTCATAAGTTCCATACGAAGAATCGTATTTTAATAGATGTGCTAAAGTCTTTGCATCGGTAATATCATTAATGGCGACAACTTCTGCATCTTTTCTCTCCATCAAAATCTTGAACGCATTCCGGCCAATTCGCCCAAAACCATTAATTGCCACCTTAATCATCTTACCTCCTAATTCTTCTTATACTTATTATACCACATAACCACAAAAATTATCAAAAAACGAATAATATTTATTATCAAAAAACAAGAAAGAAGATCAGGACATGTGCCTGTCTTCTTTCTTGAATATAGATAAACCTTTTAGCAGGGATGCGCCACAAGGCGAGAATGAGTAGCACAACCCATTTTAATCCCAACGGGATTAAAATGTCAAAAACAAAACTTGAGTCAGGACATGCGCCTGACTCAAGTTTCTTACTGGCCTTTTCTGTTGGACTCTTTTCCTCCGGAAAAGAGTCCAGGACTTTATCGCGCAAAATGTGCGAATGCTCGGTTCGCCTCTGCCATGCGGTGACAATCTTCCTTTTTCTTGAAAGCGGCACCGGTTTCATTGTAAGCGTCGACAATTTCGGCTTCAAGTCTCTTAGCGTATGGCATACCACTGCGTGCGCGTGCGGACTGTACGAGCCAAGTGAATGCAAAATGCATCTGTCTATGCCCGGCGATTGGGAATGGAATCAGATAGTTCGCACCACCTACACGGCGAGACTTCACTTCGAAATCTGGCGACACATTAGCAATAGCTTTCTCAAGCACCTCTACTGGGTTCTCGCTCTTTAGCTTCTTCGCTGCGCCTTCAATAGCGGTATATACAGCGCGCTCAGCGACCTGCTTCTTACCATCAAGCATCGATTTGTTGATGAGCCTCTGTACCATAATTGATTGATACTTGCGATCTGGATTAACTTTGCGTTCCAGAGATTTAGTAGTTTTACGTGGCATAATTACTTACCCTCCTTCTTGGCGCCGTATTT
>CAZZAI010000035.1:0-9500 GCA_964652665.1 uncultured Candidatus Saccharibacteria bacterium | reverse complement strand
CTTATAAGATTCTCGAGCTTCAGCGTTGTCCGAAGTGCAAGAAAGAGTTTACAGAACATCCGGCGCTCTCTCGCGAGGATAACAAAACAGAGATTTGTCCGGAATGTGGAGTCAGAGAAGCGATTGAAGCGTATCAAAAAGCCACCCAGAAGTAGGGTGGCTTCTTTTTTTAGGCGCTTTTTACGTTCCTCGCGCTATAACTAAACTCGGCTAATTCAATACCGTAGTTTTCAAGGAGTGATCTAATGATACAGATTATATGAGAAGCCGAGAAGCCCTCGGATACATATATATCTGTGTCATCTATTTTTTGATCGCCACTTGTAACGCCTGGCTCGTAAGAGAACATGACATTTTTAGACCAACCAACGATTTGGCTATTATCCCTAGCCATTTCCTCAATAACGCTAGGGTCCTCATCGTAGAGCTTTTTGATAATTATGCGTAGCATATCAGCGAAACTAGAGACGTATATCTTCTCTCCTTGGAGCATAAAGTATTCGACGCTTTTGTTCGTTGCCTCATCTGCATCCTCGCATCCATATTCTTTATATCTCGGATCCTTAAATGAGATTTCGATTGAAGCTTCTGGGTAACCGAATATTTCCAAAACTTTGTCAGAGAGCCTTTTCGCTCTACTCTTAATATAATCAATATTCCAAGAGTCTTTGTCGAGGACGTCAATGTTTAATGTTTTTATTTTGGCGCCATATTCTTCAAGCAACTTCTTTTTCTCGCTAAATGGTTTATTGGATAATTCGCTATTATATCCAGTAAGGGTAAGGTTGCCTAGAGTGTGCAAATATTCTGCATGGTCGTTTTGCCAGTTATCGCCAATCATCCTTTGCCAGTCGGAAGAAAGTTTCTGTGGCATAATGTGTTCGATCGTAATATCGCTGTTGATCTCAAGCTTTTCTTTCGATCCATAATTTTCGATAGTTGATAACAGGTATTTGCGGAGATCTGGTTTATGATAGATGTCTTTCTCTCTAAGTGCTACTGCGAACTCTGAATCAGTTGGGAATTTATCACCAGAGTTGAGTTGAGTAAAGAAACATACGATAGCATCATAATAATGCTCTTTGTTGTTGGTATTACCAAAGATACGTTTGTAGAGTGTTTTATACAGGCCGCGAAGTGAGTTAGAACCGATTTCGCAAGCAATACGCCTTACGCTATAGTTCAAGAAGAACTCTAGAACTCTCTCTAAAGTATTGTCATCGATAACTCCATTCAATTTGTCGTCAAACACTCTAAATAGGAATACGTATATTGTAGTCTGTTTTAAGTCGCGTAGACCACCGAGTAGTTCATTTGTCTTTTCAGAGAATTCATTTTCGCCGCCTTGGAACGCTTTATACAATTCTGAGTAGTGCTTAAGTTCCTCGAGCATAGACTGGTTTGTGTAATTATTTTCGTAATAAAAATCCTTGAAGCTGTCGTAAGCTATATTATCCTTTGCAAAGACATCCAATTGCATATTTAGATAATTCAGGAAGAAATCTGACATCTTATTACGTCTAACATTCTGTTCAATAGGCAACCAGTATTCTTCGTATAGACTTTCCTGATCCACATCAGTCATCAATACAAAATTCCGGATTTTGTCAGAAAGGCTTAGTGGTAAACCGGTAGAATTGATACGCTCGAAGATTTCTTGCGGAGCGTCTTCGTCTTCAAGACCAATTCTGGCGCACGATAGATGTTCAAGCCCATCGTAAATCCCAGGAACACTTAGCTTAGGATCTTTTTCCAGGGCCTCGTTAATAAGATCGCGGAACAATTTGTAGTTCCTGTAAATATCGCTCGATTTATCTAGTTCATCAAGCTTGTTCTCCATTAGGAGTTTTAATTGGATATCGTCAGATTTAATTGGTTTTAATTTTAGCTTACTCGCTTCATCCCAATCGTATTTTTCAAATTTATCTTCATTATATAATGCTGATACGAACTGTGCTTTTTCTGCAGCAGAGTCGGTTGAATCCATTAAAGCTTTGATTAATAAATAAATCGTAGTGATACGCTGTTGGCCATCAATTATAACGAAATAATCGATATTGTGCTCATCTTTAAGTCTTGCGTAAACAATTGAGCCACAGAAATGCGATCTATCTTTATTGTGCGCATCAATAATGTCGGCGAATAGTTTTTTGCATTGCTCATCTGACCACTCATAGTTACGTTGATATACTGGTATCGAGTATTGACGCTTATTCGGTTCGATAAAGTCGTTGATGATTCTACCTCTTTCGATCTTCATATAACTCCTTTCAATTTAATCCTTTTTTAATTCGGTATACACGCTATGCTTAAATGCATCGAGGACGCGCTTCTTAAGATTCTGATCGTTGAGAAGTAGGGTGAAGAACTCGTTATTGCTCATTAGGCCCTCAAGCAACGCTTCATCTGCATCATCGTAGAAGCTAAATGCAAAGTCGTCTTCGTTATTATTCTTCGCACCAACTTTAAGATTTTCATTCTTGAGAAGCAAGTCTTTAATCTGGAGCATCGCTTTGGTTGCGACATCTGTATCAAACATTTGGCCGGAAGCGGCGTTGATGTCGTCGATGATTCTCGAGAGGAGTTGTTCCTCGTCTTTCGTAAGTCTCACTTCGGCGTTCGGAAGATTAACGAACGGTTTAGACGCGTGTGGGCCACCATCGTGTTTCTGGGCATATAGGTTCTTGAATTCGACCATATTTACTTTCTTCGTGATATCAATACCATTACCAGTACCGAAGTCGATATTAGTCAAGAAAGTAGAAAGGAAGATATATTTCTTGAATAATTCGTTATCTATCTGGCCGGTGATGAGCGAAAGGAAATCATAAAGACGAACATAGCTTCGGCAAGCTCCGACAAACTCTTTCTTTTTGTTGAGATCCTCACCGAACATATTGTTCATGACTAGGATATTGCGGCGGATGATCTGATTTGCTTCGGCATTCGCGTTAATTCTTGTACGAATATTACCGGCGCCTTTTGCGTCCTTTGCGGCATTTTCATAGACCACTTTAAAGAGCGCGTCCACGTCATAATCTGTAATGACGCCATAGCCGTCGATTTCTTCAGCCTTATCGCGAAGTTCGGAGACTGATGCAGTATTTTTCAATATAGTTGTCGTATAATATGGCGCAAATGCATTTTCCATTTCCTCGTAGGTGTTTACGAAGTCGAGAATGAATGTTTTCTTTGCGTATGGAGCGCAGGTACGATTAAGACGAGAGAGTGTCTGGACGGCGTTTACTCCAGCGAGAGGTTTTAAGATGTACATCGCTGAAAGCTTTGGCTGATCAAAGCCCACTTGGTACTTGTTAGCCACGATAAGAGTATTATGGCGGTCTGTATTAAATTCTTCAGGGAGTTTATCTTCTGAGAAGCCATTTATTCCGCGCTCGGTATATTCTGTTTCGTCGCCATCAAGTTTAACTTTGCCAGTAAAGGCTACTAGTGGCTTGATATCGTCAATTGCATGGTCAGCAAGGTATTTCTTCAAGGCGAAGTAGTAGCGAACAGCTTCTTCGCGCCAGTTCGTTACGATCATAGCCTTTGCTTGGCCGCCAAGTTCGTTCTTCACGTTGTCACGGAAGTGAGCGACAATAATCGCAATGCGCTGTTCAATGTTCTCTGGATTAAGCATTGCCGTGCGATAGATTTGCTTCTTTGCCTCCATCGTCTTTAGCGTAGGATCGTCTTCGCTCGACTTTAATACCTTATAGAAAGTATTGTATTCGGTGTAATTATTGAGCACATCGAGAATAAAGCCTTCTTCAATTGCTTGCTTCATCGAATAGAGATGGAAAGCGGCTTTTCGGACATCTCCCTCTGGTGTGACAATATCCGTTCCAAATAATTGTAGAGTGGTTGGCTTTGGCGTAGCTGTAAAGGCGAAGACAGATACGTTTTCTTGCTTGCCGTTTTTGCTGAGCTCTTTTTCGAGCACATCCGAGCTATCGATGTCTTCGGCGTTCTCTGGATTTGTATCTTTGGCGCCAAGGATATTCTGAACTGCCGACATATCTTTACCGGAGGTAGAAGAGTGAGCCTCATCGATAATAACTGCAAATTTCTTGTCTTTTAGCTCCTTTACGAGCTCGTTAAAATCAAGATACAAGAATTTCTGAATTGTTGTTACGATAATCTTCGTGTTACCCTTAAGTGCATCGCGAAGAGTAGAGGAGTCGTCGCCAGATTCCTCGCCGATTGCGCGAATGAGGCCGGCTTGATGATCAATACTCTTTACAGCCTTTTGAAGTTGCTGATCAACTACTAGGCGATCGGTTACGATAATCACGTTATCGAAGATTTGCTTATCTTCTTTGTTGTGAAGAGAAGAGAGACGATGTGCAAGCCAGCAAATAGTATTTGTCTTGCCTGAGCCGGCGCTATGCTCAATAAGATAGTTTAGTGAGGATTCGTGATCGTAAACATCGGCAAGAAGTTTCCTGACGGCATCGCGCTGATGATAACGTGGGAAGATGAGCTTTTCCTTGTACGATTTCTCGCCAGTTTCTGGATCTTTCTTTTCTTCGCGGATCGTAAAACAGAAGTTCATCAGAAGCTCAATCATACTGTCTGGCGTAAGTACGTCATCCCACATATAGTGGACAGGGTATTCGCCGACACCATCGTTCAGAGGGTTGCCGGCACCAGTTTTTACGCCCTCGCCAGAACCACGGTTAAACGGCAAGAATGTAGTGTCGATCCCGTCAAGTTTTGTGGTCATATAGACTTCATTCAAATCCATTGCGAAGTTGACAACGGTACCAGATTTGAATTTGAAGAGGCGGTTATTCGGATCGCGAGTATTGGTATACTGATCAATCGCATTGCGATAGTTTTGGCGAGAATATTCGCTCTTAAGCTCACAGCTTACTACGGCTAGACCGTTTACAAAGAGAACTAAATCTACACGCTCGTGGTCGCTGATTACGACTTCCTGCATTACGGTGAAGCGGTTTTTCTTATAGAGGGCTTCGAGCGTTGGATTGTAAGAAGTAGCAGGTTTGTTATAGATGAGTTTTAGCGTAGTGCCGGTGATTTCTACACCGTCTTTAAGAACATCAAGGAGACTGCTTTGGAGAATTTGTTGGTTGATTTTTGCGATGACCAACTCATCGGAATTGTCTTTGTGAATCTTTTCGAGAGTAGCCATTTCTTCTGGCTGAGTATCGCGCAAGAAAGCAAGGAGTTCTTCGGTATCCATTGCGTAGCGCTTGTCGTATTTTTCCTTAGCGATACGCTCGCGATAGCCTACATCGCAAAGTCGCGCGATGAAGTATTGCTGATATTCTGTTTTCTCATCTATTAGTGATTTCATTTAGCTTTCTCCTTATTATTATTTTCTGCAATCTCCCATTCTATCGGCCATTTTGTTCTATGTTTATGGCTTAGGCTTTTAGTTTCGGACTTGATCGTCTTCAATTCCTCGTATAACCAATCGTGCAACTTTATTTTGTATCGGCCTGTGTAAATTTCTTGGTGGACTTTGCCGTCACTCCTTTTTATTCGCTCTTTCTTGGGCGCATCTTCGATAAGAAACCATTCTGTATTCATGATGTAATCATCTTCATAATCGGAACCGGCATATACGTAAGTCCAAGGATTGTCTTTTTCTACCAAGTGTTCGACGAGCCAATAAAATTTATCTGGGGAAGTGGTGAGGTAATCCTTAATATCTTCACGATTTTGTCTCGCCCTATATTCGTCATTTTGGCGTTTTAAATCATTGGTTCTAATCTTATTTTTGATTGATTTAGCCAAACCGCGAATGCCGCCAAATATTACGTAAAATATTGCCCAAGCCACGACAAATGCCACTATGGCTCTCAGGTCGTTGTTTTCTAGAGGAATACTATTTCGCCATTCGGCAGGTACCAATATGGCCACAAAGAATCCGGCAATTAGAGACAGCGCAAAAACTACCCAACTTTTGTTAAGAAAGAATTTTGCGATTTCTCCAGCCGTGTTGCTCATGCTACCCTCTTTTTACCGGTTACATATTCGTAGATTATGGATTTCTTATATGAAGCTAGGTTATCTAGTTGTATCCCTTTATCCTTAATAGAGTTATCGATTTCTTCACATTTAGCATCTAGATAATCAGCGATATCAGACTGTATATCTTTTTGTGGTATACATATGTTTAAATTACTAATAAAGTCAGAATTAGCGCGTGGCATTTTCGCGCCATATGTAGACATATTAACCGCTTCAATAAACGATTCGTTAAGCAAAGAATAGCGAAGATATCGTTTGTCGCCAGCAAAACCAAAGAGTTGCATAAATTCTCCAGTGGAAAAACCATCGAACGGACAAATTATTACTTTAGCAAGATACGGCCGTAATTTGCCAAACAATATGGTGTCTTTTTTGCATCTCTTTTGGATGGAGGGTTCATATTCGGTGTCAGTTTCATAGTAGTTATTAGAATAGCCAAGGACGTTTTCCATCCCAAGATAACTATCGTTATTCGGGTCCATCAGCCCGTTCTGATAGTATTCGCGAGTTACGAATTTAAGCTTCTTGATATCCCAATCCTTAGGGATGGTTCCAATTCTAGGATCGCCGCTATCTTTCATTTCGGCATTTGGATTGAGGCCTTTGGTGACGGCGCGAGTAATGACGGATTTCTTGTAGTTGTTTAGGATATCGATTTGTTTTTGAATATCTTCAGAAAGCTTGTCAATTTCGGCGCATTTTTCGTCGAGGAAGTCAGCAATCTTTTCTTGTTCCTCTAAAGGCGGAATAGTTACGGAAATGTTCTTCATGTCTTGCCAATTGGTTGTCCATAGGTCATCAACAATGCCGTGGCCCCATTTGTAAAACTCATCAGCGAATAATGATGTATGAAAAAGCCAATTGTAGTAGATCGGATTCATTTTTGCATTAGGCTTGAGTACGGTATTGATAAGCGATACGGAGCCGTCATAATCTGATATTCCGCAAGATCCTCTGCGGTCAGAGCGGCTATTAATAGTAAAATCGCCCTTTTTAACTAATTTCCGATTGCCATGATCATCTGTTTTCGCGACAGTATCAAGCTGTGGTAAAATTCCTTGCATAGTAACAGAGAGTGGCGGATAATCTTCGTCGCTGACCTTAGTGTTTCTTGGAGAATAAAGCGTACCTATTCTTTCAACTTTCCAGTCTTCTGGTATTTTGCCCAGCCACTCAACTTTACTATCTTTTAACGCTTCCGTCATTAAGCCTCCTTGAATAGCTTAGTTACGCGTTCGTTGACAGACTTCTCAAGCTCCAGAAACTCTTTCTCGAGCTCCTCGCTAGATTTTGGTTCTTGGTATTTGTAGAAATAGCGAGTAAATGGAATCTCGGCGCCGATTTTGTCTTCGTCGAAATATTTTGCATCTGGAATGTGCGGTAGAACTTCGCGCGCCATATAGTCTTCGACGTCTTCATCGAATTTAACGATTTCGGAGTCCTTGGTGGACTTATCGTACTCGATCTCACCGTTTCTCTTGGTCTGGATTTTGGCCGACTTATCCATTTCGGATAAGCCGTCCATAATTTTTGCAATTATTTTCTTATCAAGCTTAATATCTGAAAGAATATCATCAAGTACCGGCTCAAATTCCTCTGGGGAATTATACTTCTTATCCGACTTAGCGTTTTCGAGTGCCTCAAGTACAGCATCATAGATTTCTTTGTTGGCTTTGAAGCTATCGAGTTTCTTTTGGTCTTTACCGGATAGCTTATCAGCATTTTCGAGTTCATATACCTTGGCTTCGTCATAAAGGGCATATAGTGATCCGCTCGAAAGCATATTCTTGATTCTAGTTGCCGTTACTGCGTAGCTTCGTTGTAGTGGTTGCATGACGGTATATTCGTGATAGATGAACTCTGTATTTTTATACACTTTTGAGAGCTCTGGATCGGCATCTTCGAAAGCTTTGTATAGGTCGACAATCTTCTTAATGTCTACGCCCTTAAACTCATTTTTCTTCTTACCTAATGGTTTTCGCAGTCTATGATAAATTTCGGAAGCGTTAATTAGCTGAATCTTACCTTTACGATCCTGTCGTTTATTTTTAGACAATATCCAAACGAAAGTTTGCAACGGCGTATTATAGAACAAGTCGGAAGGCAATGCGATAATAGCTTCAATTAAATCGTGTTCTAGCATATACCTTCGAATTTGGGATTCTCCTGACATAGTATCACCAGTAAACAGTGGGCTACCATTTTCTATAATTGCAGCACGACCAAGGTTGTCGTCCATTTTGTCAATTGCCGATTGCATGAAAAGTAATTGTGAGTCATCACCTTTCGGCAACCCTGCGTTCCAACGCCCATTTACGCGACGGTATTCAGCATTGACGGCTTCTTCTTGGCCGTCTTTTGCGTCTTTTCCTTTCCATGGCGTGCCAAATGGTGGATTTTCAATAACTAGGCGCATCTTTTGATTCGGAAAGCAATCTTCTTTTAGGGTATCAGCACGACGAAAGTTTTCGGCATTCTGGCCTTTGATTAGCATTTCCGCAAGACCAACTGACCAGCTTACGGAATTATATTCCTGCCCAAATAGGCGAACGTTGGCGCTCGGGTTCATAGCTTTGATAGAATCAAACGCGATTGAAAGCATACCGCCGGTACCGCAAGCTTGATCACAGACGGTTACTACCTTTTGCGGATCCTTAAGGTCATCACAGCCCTCAGACATGAGAACTTCTACGAGCATCTTGATAATGTCGCGGCCAGTATAGAACTGACCTGCATCCACGTTTTCAAAGAAGCGTCCGATAAGGTTTTCGAAGATGTAGCCCATCTGTACGCTATCGTAAGTTTTTGGCGATAAGTCTAGCTCAGAGAAATCTTTTACAACGGAGTAGAGACAGCCCTCTTTATCCATTTTCTTAATGTGAGAATCAAGTTCGAGGCCGCTCAAGATGTCGCGGACATTCTGCGAAAATCCGCTGATATATTCTTTGAAGTTAGCGGCAATATTGTTTGGATCGTTGCAAAGCTCAGCTAAGGTATATCGGCTCGTGTTGTAGAACTGATAGCCAGAGATTTTGTAGAGGAATTGCGCAGGAAGATTATTATTCTTTTCATAGTTTTCTAGAATTTCTTTTTTAGTGTCTGCAAGAGAGCATTCGAAACGACGCACGATCGTCATTGGGATAATAACGTCGCCGTATTTATCTGGCATATAAGCGCCGCGTAGTTTGTTTGCTATATTCCAAATAAAGTTAGCCTGATCGGTAACCTGATTCGAATTCTTGTTTCCGGTGGTTTCCGGGATATAATCTGCCTCTGACATCGAGCCATTCCTCCACAATTGATTTATAAATATCCTTACTTTAAATTATACCACAAAACGCATATTTTTTCCGCCCTTAGTAGGCTCTTATCAAAACGCTTAAAATATGTTATAATAATAAAGTTGCCACCCTAGTGGCAGTTTTAATAGAAACCGAGGCAAAGAGTTGACTTTATAACCATATGAGGTATAATAGAGTTAACAAGAAAATTGCGATGAG
>CAZZAI010000034.1:0-9665 GCA_964652665.1 uncultured Candidatus Saccharibacteria bacterium | reverse complement strand
ACAGGCTCGTGCTCTAACCAGCTGAGCTACCGGCCCAAATATGGACTTCACTCACCATTGAGTTGTGATGTGCTTCCGGCGCCTCGGCTCGTGCTGTTTTCGATTGACTCGGCGACAAGCGCCTCGTACAGCCAGCTGAGCTACCGGCCCAAAATAGTCTCACCTCACTTTCATCATTATACCACATTTCGACACAAAATGGAACCCTTTTTTAGCAAAAAGTATTTCGAACTCCGCAACATCAAACCTCGGCTTTTAACCGTAGCGCCAATCGCCGCCTTTGACCCCCACCATTCACTCAAAGTCCATCTAGCATTTCTCTCTATTTTATGCTATAATTACCTCATGCCCGAGTGGCGGAATTGGCAGACGCGCTAGCTTCAGGTGCTAGTGTTAGCAATGACGTGCAGGTTCAACCCCTGTCTCGGGCACCACACCCATACCTTGAACACCATTACCCCTGTCTTAGGTACCATACACCTGTCTCGGGCACCATATCAAGATTACATCGCCCCCTAAGCGCCCTATGGGCGCTTTTTGCTACACATCATCTTTATGCACGTCTTCACCGCACCATCTTTTATGGACACTCTCACTACGCCATCTTTATGCACGTTTTTATTACGCCATCTCCATGAGCGCTCTTATCACGCCATCCCTATCTTCACGTATTAGCTTCAGCCTTGCCTCTATTTCATTCTTCCCCACCTCTATCGCCCGCGCAAGCGCCGGGTCATCTGCCTTCGGCTCGAAAAACTCCTTCCAAGCAGAATACTCATTCTCCGTCCGGATCGAACTTGCCATATATCTCGGATAATTCTCAAGCGATTTATCACCCGCCGTCTCGCGCACATAATCCCAATGCCCTCTCAGCCACTCAAATGTCGCCTCTTTCATCACTGGATTCCGAAATAGATAGATAAACAAATGGAACTGATCCTGCGGCTTCACCACCTCCGGTTGATTCAGCAAATCTAATACCCGCATCCCAGCCTCTTTTGTCCCCGCGAATGTCATCGCGAACAGCAAATCAAATTTCACTTCCGGATCGCTCGTAGATTTATATCCCTTCAGATATTTCTCAAACATCTCCGGCTCCAAATGGAACTTCGCGTCCAGCACGTCACTTCGTATTTCCGCATCAATCGTACCATAATCGTCCGAATATAGCTCTGCCAATCGCCTCAAATCATCTACATCACCTTCAACATAGCTCTCCGCATAAAAATCTAGCGCTAATAGAATCGCCCTCAGCCGAATCGTATTCTCATCATCACTATCACGCGTCACCAGTCCAACCTCGTTAATTCCAGGCCGCACTAATTCCTTCACGAACTTCTTATACGCTTTTTCTTCCGCTGACCCATTGTCGAAAAACACCTTCAGCCCCGCTACAATCGAGAGCACGATATTCCAGACCGCCGCACTTCGCTCCCCCTTGAACTTCTCTACTAGCGGCAGTAAGCTCCCCGACTCCGCTAGCTCAGTCTTCGCCACTAAATCTCGGTCAATCAGCAGCCTCAGTTTCTCTTCAAGCCCCAGCTCGTCATAATCTTCAAGTCGCCTATCAAACTCCGCACCGTTCAGATTTAACACATAATGTCCACTCATATTTTCCATTACTTCCGGGATCACCCAGTCTGACTCCGTCATCTCACCGTCAATCAGAAATCTCCTTTGTGTAAACTTCCGCATTTTCTCGTCCGATATTTCACCAGAATCCCCTTCCAAAAACTCAATCACTGGATATCCCGGCTTGTCAATAAAACCATGCATCATTTCGCCCACATCAAATTCCGCATAACGATTAAGCGCCTTCCACAAATCATCCCCCACCGTATTCTTATACGCATGAGTCTCAAAATAATCTTTAATTCCCTTACAAAATTCCCCCCATCCCATCGCGCGAATCGTCATTAGCATCAACCTCGCCCCCTTCGAATACACAATCGCCGGATCGAACAGCGTCGCAATCTCCTCCGGATTATGCACTTCTTGGTGCACCGATTGTACCCCAGATAGACAGTCTCGCCTAAGCGCCGCTAGCGCATCTCCTGTAAAAAATCCCTCGAAAATCTTATACTCCGGGTGTATATGGTCCACAGCGTAATATTCCATCACGCTCGCAAACGATTCATTAAGCCACAAATCATCCCACCATTTCATCGTAACAAGATCGCCAAACCACTGATGCGACAATTCGTGCGCCACCGTCAACGCTACACTCTTTTTTGTACCAAGCGTCGCATTTTCGCTTGCAATCATCATCGACTCACGATAAGTCACTAGCCCCCAGTTTTCCATCGCTCCCGCCTCAAAGTCCGGCAGTGCCACTTGCGTAAGCTTCTTTAAAGGATAATCCACCCCGAAGTTATCATCATAGAATTCCAGAGATTTCGCTGCAATTTCATTCGCAAAATCTACCGAATCTACATTCTGATTCAGCGCTACATAAGTCGTAACCTCCACTCCATGCGCATTCGTCACGGTCTTACCGTGAAACTTCCCCACCACAAACGCCAAAAGATACGTGCTCATCCGCGGTGTCTCTTCAAAAACATGTATGTCGCCATTTCCACCTTCTTCAGGCATGTTCGAGAGCATTATTCCGTCAAATTTACCAGACATCTCCATTTTCAAGACAAATGTCGCCTTCGCTTCTGGCTCATCCACG
Source organism: uncultured Candidatus Saccharibacteria bacterium (assembly GCA_964652665.1). Lineage (GTDB taxonomy): Bacteria > Patescibacteriota > Saccharimonadia > Saccharimonadales > Saccharimonadaceae > Nanosyncoccus. The sequence goes on along the minus strand of CAZZAI010000034.1, from coordinate 6,991 downwards.
CAAGGGAACGCCTCTCTAGCATAATGGCTCTCAAACTGCGTCGCAATAATCTTTTCTGTTTGTCCTTCATACTCATATGTCGAAAGATATACTCCCTCCATATTCTCATTAATAATCCCCTCGTAGTTGACTGAGATCTTTATTTTTCCGATCGGCACATCAAAAATAGTTAATATGCCATCCCGAACCTCATACTTTAAGGCAATACCATTCACCTCAACCGAACTAACACGCAAATTCACCGCATGAAGTTTTATCACTTCACTTTTTGCTTCTCCGACAATCTCTTCTGTCCCGCCGAACTTTTTGTCGTCCAAATAGAATTGAAACCTCAGTTCATACTTTTCCGGGACAAAATATTTGATTAATCTTTCCATTTTACCTCCTTATGCTTCTCTTTTATACGCTAATTATTTATGTAATTTCGCCGTCTCAGGCATCTTCAAATCTTTCAAAATTGGCTCAAGTTCCTTTTCTTCCAAAGTCTCATGCACCAGCAACTCTTCCGCCAGTCTATCGAGCACCTTTTTATTCGCCTTCAGTACTTCTTCAGCACGGAGTGCCGCTTCATCCGCCAATTTCTTTATCTCAGCATCAATCTGCTCAGCAGTCTTCTCAGAATATGGTTTACTCGTAGCGATAGTATAATATCCAGTCGCACCGTCAGGGAATACCTGATTCCTTAGCGTCGACCCCATCCCCTCCTCGACAATCATCGATTTGGCTAGCTCCGCGACATTCTTAAGATCCGAAGACGCACCAGTCGTCACCGCATCTACTCCAAAAATAATTTTCTCTGCCACTCTGCCGCCCATCGCTCGCGCAAGAATGTCTTTCAACTCATAAATACTCTTATAGCTTCTATCCTCTGGCGGCAAGAACCACGTCACCCCACCAGTCTGTCCCCGCGGGATGATTGTCACCTTATGTACCGGATCCGAGTCAGGAAGCGCCGCACCCACAATCGCGTGCCCAGCCTCATGGTAAGCAGTAATCTTGCGTTCTTTTTCATTCATCGCCTTGGACTTTCTCTCCGGCCCAATCGCTACACGTTCAAATGCCTCCGTTACATCAGCATTTGAAATTGCCTTATGTCCCGCTCTCGCTGCTCCAATCGCTGCTTCATTCGCAATATTCGCGAGGTCCGCCCCGCTCGACCCAGCAGTTTTCTTTGCAAGCGATTCAAGATCTACATCTTGATCCACCGGCTTCCCCTTAAAATGTACTTTCAAGATTTCTAACCTATCTTTCCTCTCCGGCAAAGTCACATTGACATGCCTATCAAACCGCCCAGGTCGGAGCAACGCCTTATCGAGCATATCCACACGGTTCGTCGCCGCCATCACAATCACACCACTGTCATTATCAAATCCATCCATCTCTACGAGAATCTGATTTAATGTCTGCTCATCTTCACGCCCCGCTCCACCTCTCGCATCGCGCTTATGCGCTACTGCGTCAATCTCATCAATAAAGATAATCGACGGCGCATTCTTTTTCGCTTTCGAGAATAGATCCCGCACTCTACTCGCGCCTACGCCCACGAACATCTCTGCAAATTCCGACCCAGAGATTGAGAAGAATGGCACATCCGCTTCTCCAGCCACGGCGCGAGCCATCAAAGTTTTCCCCGTTCCAGGATCCCCCGCGAGTAGCACCCCCCGCGGAATCTTCGCGCCTAATTTCTCATATTTCTTCGGATTCTTCAAGAAATCTACAATCTCTGTCAAATCTTGCTTCGCCGCCTCATTCCCCGCTACATCTTGGAAGGTCACTTTCTTCTTATCCGGTCCGTAGACCTGCGCCTTCGCCTTTCCAAACGACAGTGATTTATCGCTCGCCATATTCATTTGCTTCATAATCCAAGTGAAGAAAATTACCACCGCGACAATCGGCAAAATTGTCATCGCCACGTCGAGCACAATCCCCCACACATTGACGTCTTCCTTGTATTCAATCACTGGATAAGTCTCTTCGCACTTCGTTAGTGCTTCGCCCTCAAGCCCATCGCAATAATTCTTAAGCCCCTGATCATATAACGTCCCCGATGGATCCTTACGTGACTTTTCTGTCGCCACCGTCTGACCCTTCAATGTTATTTCAAGCTCATTACCCATCACGGTAATCTTCTCGATATTCCCCTCCGGATCGTTCGCCCTAGCAATCACATCAGAAATCGCCACATCAGTCTTCTTGGTGCCACCCATGTTCATAGCATTCATGTTTGAGATTAGTAGCGCAAAAAGACATACCACGGCCACCATAAATAATACCGTCCGAAAAGAATTCGATTTATTCCCCTTATTCTCATTAGGATTCCCATTTCCGCCAGTAAATAAATTGTTTTTCGGTGCCTCTGCCACGATCTATTCTCCTTACTCCTTTTATTTTACCACAAACTCCACGCTTTTGAAAACAAAAATCGGCCTTTCGGCCAATTTGAAATGGTCTGGGTGACAGGACTTGAACCTGCGACCTCGACTTCCCAAAAGTCGCGCGCTACCAACTGTGCTACACCCAGATAATTATATTATATCACATTTTTTCTACATTTTATAAAATTCGTAATTTTCTCAAGAGAAAACGACCCCGCAAGGGGCCGTTTCGACTAATTGTCGTAAGGATTGAACGGCGAGTCAAATGGATCGTACCTATCTCCCCAGCAATACCGATAGAAATGGTTGTATTTCGATCCTTCACCTCTGAAGAAACACCAGTCGCTAGGCAATACTCGTCCCACTAGCTCCTCTGGTGCGCCAATCTTTTCGTAGACATATCGTGCAAACACATCTCTCACGATTCTCTCCACTTCCGGGCTCGGTGTCTTCGCCAGATTCTCTGGCAGATACGTATCAAACTGTCCCTTCTGTGCCAAGATTGTGCCAATTGTATTCGGGAAACTCCCAGAGTCCAATCGGTTCAATATGCACCAGACATGCGCCGCCCAAATCGTATCCGAGTAGGCGATCATATCTTCCGCCATCACGATGAGCGTGACAAGTCTGATCTCCTCATTGGAGAACCAGGTGCCGATATTGCTCCTGATGTCGTCAAGTGTCATATAGATAATTCTACCGTCCGCAAAACTAATAATCCCCTCCTCATCAATCGTCCACTCGTCAGCGTTATAAAACGACTTCGTGTCCTGCCGTTTTTCGTCCTCCTCTCGCTCCGATACGCTCTGAGAAGCATATACAAGCTCGTACTCAGAAGACACGACCTCTTCATCCGCTTCCGACAACTCATTTTTCGCTGAAGCGATCAAAGCCGTCAGCTCTGGCGACATCTCCGTTTCGGCCGCAATGACCACGACTGGCATATTGCTCGCCATAACTACGTCAACATCTTTTTCCATCAACCATTTCAACGGCAAGACCAAATAAGCGGCCAGAATGACCATAAATAGCCTTTGAGCGCGTTTTCTCATCCGTTTCGCTCCTCCTATGATAATGTACTTTTTGGTCACCAAAATGACCACCAACATTCCTATTATAGCACAAATTGCCAAATAAGTCAATATGTGATACAATTATCACATCAGGGTGTAGCGCAGTTGGTAGCGCGCGGCGTTCGGGACGCCGAGGTCGTCGGTTCAAGTCCGATCACCCTGACCATTCCAAACAAACATCTGGGATTGGCGCAGTGGTAGCGCGCACGCCTGGGGGGCGTGAGGTCGCCAGTTCGACCCTGGTATCCCAGACCATTTTTTTAGAATTATAATCCTAGTTTTTCATCACTTAGCGCTTCATCAGAAAACGCATTCTTATAGACATCCAGAGCTTCTACTTCTTTTTTCAAATTTTCTACATACTCCTCCACGTCCCCGCTCGTCACAATGCCCTCTTTATTAAACACATACACACCTTCATCAGAGCCATCTTCTTGCTCAATCTCATCTTTGTCCGGCAGATACCCAGGCCGCGACCTATCCAAATAAATATCTCCCGAATTATGATAAATCGCAAGGCTCACCCCTGTAGTCGTGAGTGCGACTAGCGCCGCCCCTATCCCGAGCAAAGCCAGATTCCTACCATTTCTCGTCATCTATAGTTTCTCCATTAATCCTGTCGCCAGTTCTATCTGCTCATTACTGAGTTTCATTAACCTCGCTTCATCATCTGCCACAATTTTACGTTTTGCCCGCACAATTACCAGCTTATCATAAAATTCATTCGGTCGCGCCTTACAATCCATCGCTACCAGCTCCTCTAGCCCTTTCTGATATTCGATAAAATCTATCACGAAATTCTGCCTCGCCGCCACATAATTATTCTGATTATTGATAAAAGCAGTTGTCGATAGATTATTCTCCACTAGGCTCACATTCAGTGGCTTAATGTAATTCGATATAATAGTCTCATATTGTCTCCCGAGATATACTCTCGCCCGCGAGTCGTTATGTTGTAGAGTCACCAAGCTCGCTTTAATGCTATCGCATTTTTCCATAATTGCAGTTTTTTTGCTTTCACTGATTTCTTCAGCTAGAGCTACAGTACTCGTCGCTACGCCAAGCACCAACATATCAATCACCGCCAAAAGACACCCTGCGAATCGCTCAAGCTTCCGTTTCATATATATTATTATAGCACGTTTACGGACAGATTCCATGAATCACTCAAAATTCACTTCCTACCATCATTTTCACTAATCAAAAAAGAGCCTCACCACCGTGAGACTCTTTTTAAGTTTACTCTGCAGGAGTTTCCTCAGGCGCTGGCGCTGGAGCCGGCGTTACTGGTGCTACCACGATTTCGCTACCATCAAGGAGCACATAATTCTGAAGGAGCTCCTCAGTAAATGAAGTGAACCCAGGCAAAGCAAATTCCCAATTACCATCCTCACTCATTGTGAAGATAATATCGCTAGCTACCGCTACACCCTCCGGTACATTGACTGGCAGGTACTTCACCCAATAAGCCGTCACATCATCATCACCATTATATTTCGCATACACATTCGCATATTGAATGCTATATGGCAATGATTGTGACGCCACCGCGTCCTGAAGTAGTTTCAATGCCTCATCACCATTTAGTGCCTCGAACTCGCTTAATTGATCTTGCAGATTCGCATTTGTTGCCTTCAGGCTAGAAATCTGTTTCTCGTAATCCGCACTAGTATTATTCCCATTTAGCATCATAATCACGCCAAAAGCCACCCCCGCAATCGCGACTACGATAGCAAGAATCATCCCGATTAGCATCCCATGTCCGCTCTTTTTTGGAGCTTCCATCACTGGCGCCGGTTCCACTACTTGATTCATGTCCTGCATCGGCTCCTGCATCGCCATCGTCATCTGCTCCTCAACAGACATCGCCTGCATCGCTGGCTGCCCAGCCTGCATCGGCTCTTGCATTGGTTGATTTGGTATTTGTTGATTTGGCATTGGTTGACCCGCCGCACCCATTTGATTTGGTTCCATGTCTATGTATTTCCTTCTTATGCTTACCATTATACCACAAGTCTTCAAAATATAAAAGAAAATAATGGATGTATAGTGAGCAGCAGACGCAGTGACGATGCTAGAGGCCGTTAGCTACTTAATTATAAGAAAAGAGATAGATAACGAGCCTCTAGCGAGGAACCAGGAGCAGCGGAGCGAACCGTACTTATCGTACGGAGAGCGAGCAGCGGACGCAGTGACGAAGCTAGAGGCCGTTAGCTATCTCTTTTCAGCATTATTGTGAATGCTTCACTTGGCACATCAATCTTGCCAAACCTCTTCATCCTTGCCTTACCACGCTTCTGCTTTTCAAGCAGCTTCGCTTTCCTATCACGATCACCCGTATGAATCTTCACCGTCACATCCTTGCGGTACGCACCAATTGTCTCGCGTGCAATAATTCGCGCACCTATCGCCGCCTGGAGTGCTACTTCATAGTTCTGCCGCGGAATCACTTCTTTAAGTTTTTTCGTCGTTTCTCGTCCAATCGCATCCGCTTCCGAGCGATGACACATTATTGACAAAGCGTCAAGTTTATGTCCACCAACCAAGAAGTCCACCCTTACCAAATCTTCCGTTCTATATCCATCAATCTCATAATTAAACGACGCATATCCACTCGTCACCGACTTCAGCTGGTCGTAGAAATCAGTCAATAGATTCGCCATCGGCGCTTCAAAAGAAATTAGCGCCCGGTCCTCGATATACGACAAATTCGTCTGATGTCCTCTTTTCGCATTAATCAGATTCAGCACTCCACCAATCATCGTTTTTGGCAGAATAATCTCTCCCTTTACCCACGGTTCCCGAATCTCCGCGATACTTGACACATCTGGCAAATCTGCCGCCGACTTTATCTCGCGCACTTCGCCACTCGCCATCACTACCTCATAATTTGTCGATGGATTCGTCACGATGAGATCCAGCCCGAACTCCCTCTCAAGCCTCTCCCGGATGATATCCATGTGGAGCAACCCCAAGAATCCAATCCGAAGCCCGAATCCGAGCACCGGCGAATTCTCCGGCTCGTACCTGAGTGCCGAGTCCGACAAAGCCAGTTTCTCGATAGCTTCTTTGAGCTCCTTGTATTGATCATTGCTCACCGGGAAAAACCCCGCGTAGACAAATGGCAACACATTTTTATACCCAGGCAAAGCCTCCGTCGCCGGATTCTTCGCGATCGTCACCGTATCGCCCACCTTCGCCTCACGTGTCGTCTTGAGATTTGTCACGATGTAGCCAATCTGCCCCGCACTAAGCTTATCCTGCGGTGTCATCTTCGGCGTCAATATCCCTACTTCCAGTGCCTCCCCACGCGTCTCTGTCGCCATCATGAATATATCTGACTTCGCCGGAATCTCCCCCTCAAACACCCTCACATACAGCACCACCCCCCGATAATCATCGAAATACGAATCGAAAATTAAAGCGCGAGTCGGCAAATTTGGCCCGCATTGAGTATCCGGCCGTCGCAAGCGACTAGATGACTCTTCTGAGGAATCTGCGCGACCAACGGGGAGCGCTGGAAGCGACTGAGCCCCGTAACGA
>CAZZAI010000033.1:0-9848 GCA_964652665.1 uncultured Candidatus Saccharibacteria bacterium | reverse complement strand
GGGGTGACATTTTAATACGACAATCTACTATGACATTATCACACGATAACAACAATTTTATAAATAAATCTTGTAATAATGTCACGCTTATGTTAATATATAACAAAGGAGCAATTATGCCTCAAGCAAAAAAGAAACAATCAACCAAGACCACCAAGAAGACCGCTACACGTAAGTCCGGCACGAAGGCGATTAAACGTACGACTAAGTCCGCCAAGTCTAATAATCTCGAAAAGTGGCACGTCTATATTATGACTGCACTTAGTATGATTACTGCGATTTTACTTTGCGCCGACGCTGTTATTATGGCGGTCATCTAGCTACTGTGTTATAATCGTATTATGAAATCAGATTACCATTTGGCTACACCCGAGCTCGTAGCCTACATCAAGACTAATATTTTCCCGCGCTACGATTCGGCCAACGGTCACGGTCTAGACCACATCGAGAATGTCATCCGTCGTAGCCTTGATTTTGCGAAGCGTATCAATGACGGTGATATCAAAACTGCCACGTCAGACTTTGCTAATCTTCCAGAGAGCCTCGCCGATGGCCATATTAACTACGACATCTGCTTTGCTGTAGCTGCCTTTCATGATCTTGGTCGCGAGAAAAACAATAAACTTCACCATCTCATCTCAGCCGCATGGTTCCTGGATGATGACTTTATGGAAGAGTTCTTCTCTCGCGAGGCGCTCCGTGTGGCTGCCGACGCCATCATGGATCATCGCGCATCAAATACTATTCCGCCCGTCACTATCTATGGTCGCATCGTCTCAAGCGCTGACCGCGACACCGACTGTTATGAAATTATGCGCCGCGCCTACGTTTACTATCGTCACGTTCATCCTGAGTATAACGATGACGAAGCTCGCCAGTATGCTTACGACAGAATCATCCAAAAATTCGTCGCCCCAGATGCTTATGGCGCGAAGAAAATGTTTTTCACTAACCCCGAGTTCGAGGCTATGCTCTCGCAGTTTCACACGATTTGCCGCGACCGCGCCACTTTCGATGCCGAACTGGACAAAGCCATAGAAAAATGATATAATTATACTTATGATATACCTTGATCACGCAGCAGCCACGCCGACGGACCCGAGAGTCCTCGAGGCGATGACTCCGTATTTTACGGAGGAGTTTTTTAACCCTTCCGCTGCGTATCTCCCAGCCAAGAAAGTTGCCGCCGACTACGAGGCGGCCAAGGCGGCCATCGCACACGCCATCGGCGCGAAGTCACATGATCTCGTGATGACCGCCGGCGCCACCGAGGCGAACAATCTCGCGCTCTCGGCTGTAAATACAACGCGGTCGGGTGACCGAAATGCCTCTTTCGAAGGGCCTAAGACTTGGGCGAGCGCCCCTTGGGACGCGGACGAGCTCCGCTCGAACGCCCCGGAGCGGCCCGAGAAAGAGGCATTCGGGCAGGACCCGACCGTCCGCGTCTTGTATTTTAGCACCGAGCACGACTCTGTTCGGCGCGTGGCGGAGGCGCTCGGTGGTAAGCCAGTCAAAGTTCTTCGCTCTGGTCTCATTGACATGACCGACCTGCGCGCCAAGATTACCGATGACACCATGCTTATCTCCATCGCTCTCGTGAACGGCGAAATCGGCGTCATCCAGCCCCTCGCTGAGGTCGCGAGCCTTATCCGTGAGATTCGCTTCGACCGTCTCCGCCGCGGCGTTAAGGCCCCGCTCCTTCTCCACTCCGACGCCTCACAGGCGTTAAGCCTCCTTGACATCAATGTAGCCCGCCTTGGAGTGGACCTCATGACCCTGAACTCCGCCAAAGTCTGCGGCCCCAAGGGCGTCGGCGCACTATATGTCTCGCACGAAGCCCGCCTAGAACCTCAGATTCTCGGTGGCGGCCAGGAAAACGGCCTTCGTTCCGGCACCGAGAATGTCCCGGGTGCCATCGGTTTCGCTAAGGCTGTCGAGCTCGCGAAGTCACATCTCGTGTCGAATCGCAAAAAATATGCCGAGATGCGCGAGTATTTGATAGCGAACCTAGAGGCCTGTACCCCCATCATCAAGAAACATCAACTTGACAACTTCCTCAATATATGTTATGACGGTCTAGATGGCGAGCGGCTAGTTTATCTCCTTGAGGAGAAAGAAATCTACGTCGCGACTGGTGCTGCCTGTGCCGCCTCGAAAGGCGAGAAATCTCATGTTCTTCGTGCCCTCGGCCTCTCCGACTCTGAAATCGCCGGGTCCCTCCGCCTTACTCTCGGCGCTACTAATACCAAAGAACAAATCATCGCCGCCACGAAAATCATCAATGACGTGGTCACAAAAGAAAGAAGGAGGCTTTATGACTAGTATACGCGAGGGGGTGACGGTCGCGGAGGGGGACCCCCGCGGAGACTTGGCGACGCGGGGGAGGATAGCGACCGGCAGGACCCCCGCTGGAAAGCCAAAAGTTTTCGTCGGCATGTCCGGCGGCGTGGACTCGAGCGTCTCAGCCGCACTTTTAGTCGAACAGGGCTATGACGTCACGGGCATTTACATGAAAAACTGGTCCCGCGACCTCCCGGGCATGAAATGTCCTTGGGCGGACGACCTCGCCGATGCTAAGCGTGTCGCAGTGAAACTCGGTATTCCATTCGAAGTCTGGGATTTTGAGGACGCTTATCGAGAAAAAGTTGTGGAGTATATGCTATCCGAGTTCAAGAAAGGCAACACTCCAAACCCTGACATCATGTGTAATGAAGAAATCAAATTCAAGCTTTTCTACGAGCGTGCCATGGAACGCGGCGCGGACTTCATCGCGACCGGCCACTACGCGAGAGTTATGACGGAACCCAAAAATGGTCTATCGAAGGGGGTTCGGAGCGCGGCAGCGCGAGATGTAGCGGCGCTCGCCCGTGGCGACGGGCCGAGCGAACGCGCCCCGAGAGAGACTATTTTGGGTTCTTGTGCAAAGCTTTTACGTGCCGTCGACGAAAATAAAGACCAAACCTACTTTCTTTATCGCATCTCCGACGAAGCCTTGAGCCACACACTTTTTCCTATCGGTGATATGCTAAAGCCCGACGTGAAGAAGTTGGCCGAGAAAATGGGTCTCCACAACGCCTACAAGAAAGAGTCTATGGGCGTCTGTTTCGTGGGTGAAGTCGGCATGAAAGATTTTCTGAAAGAGTATATCGACATACAGCCCGGCGAGATCCGCGAAGCCGAGACCGAGAAAGTCCTAGGCTACCATGAGGGCGCGATTTTCTATACCATCGGCCAGCGCCACGGTCTCTACATTTCGGGCAATAAAGGCGAGGTGAACTCCGGCCTTCCCTACTACGTTGTCGCAAAAGACCTCGAGAAGAACATCGTCTACGTCTCTCGCAACCTCAACCACTCCGCTATATGGACCAAGGAGCTGAAACTAAAAGACGTATTGATGCGTGGTGGCGGGCGCGAAGAATTATCCCAGCTCGGGGCATGGGCGGGTGACGGAGCTTGGGGGACCCCCGACGGAGATTCAGCGACGGTGGGGGAAAATGCGACGGCAGGACCCGCCCGGGGCGCGAGTATACTGGTGCGTCTTCGCCATCGCGCCCCACTCATCCCCGCGATCCTTGAGGGCTCCATTCTCCAGTTTGAAAGCGAAATCAAGCGCCCCGCCTCCGGCCAATCCGCCGTTTTCTACGATGGCGAAGTGTGTCTCGGCGGCGGCATCATCGCCTAAAGCCTAACCTCAATAAATTGACTAAGCAACCGAATCATGATATAATACGACTTATATTTCGCACATTACAAATCAGGAAAGGAGATTTTACTATGAAAATCACCAGTGAAGTCATCGAAACGCCACACGGACAATACACATTTGTTCCACCTATAATCGAGCAGCTACAAGATAGTACACACCGGGGCGAGAATATCTCTCGCTTCCTAAATGAAGGCCGCTTGTCTGTAGCGGCTACAAGGGCCTACGACGAATTGGCGGAGCTTTTACTTGGCAAATTCACTCGTCGCATCGCACTTTACATCCCTTTCTGGGTAATGGCGCGCGCTCCGACGAATTTTGTTGCCGCCTATAAAGACGCATGGAGGCGTTTGCTATTCGTCGCGGATGTGCGTGAGAACTTTCATCTCGGTGATTGCTTCGAGCTCGATGCCCGAAGGGGCGGTGAATCTGAGTATGTTGTAAAAGCTACCCACCTCACCCCCTGGCTTATTAAGTATGGTATCCTTAGCCAGGAAGATTTAGTCGAAATCATCAAAGACATCCCGCGCTCTAGCCTCATCATCTCGCAAGGATTCAAAGAGGCCCTATCCGTCGTGCGCCAAGCTAGTCCTAGTGCTATTGACCGGAACACTTGGGACGAGCTCGACCGGTTGCTGAGAGACGTTCCCGACCGTGTCCCGCTTCGTCCACTCTATGTCTCGAAAAGGCGCACAGAGTGGCTCAAGGAGATGGCTGCGAAGTCATTTCCGCCTCTCGCGACCCCTAGAGCTAACCTGTCCGGGCCTTTCTCAAAGAATCTTAGTCCGAGCTTCCTTGGCAATATTGCTGGTAGTCTCAAAAAAGATCAAATCGTTCTCATCGGCGGCTCTCGCCTCAAGGGATATGCGAACATTAGCTCTGATTATGACATCCTAGATTATGATGCTATTACTGGCGGCATCACTGTACTGAACTGGGATTATCAAATCGGCAGTCCACACGCGGCCCATGTCTACTTTAATTATGCCTGGCTCACTCGCAGATCCGCCGCAGAGCTCTCAGTTATCATTCAGCGGATATATGGTCTGTACGCCAGAGATTACGGCCATCTCGAGAGACACCTTGAGCGAATCGAGGCAGATCTACTACTGTACCGATTACTCCACAAGGGCTATGCAAGATTCAATCGCATAGCGGAGTTTAGGATGAGTAATCTTCTCTCTATCGACGGCGACTGTGCGTTCTACGATGACGGCTACCGCACCATCGCGACTCAGCTCTTCGCAAAATACGTCCACATTCCTGATTAAATGCCCCATCGGCACGAAAAACCCCGCTCATTTCGAGCGGGGTTTAGCATTTGGCTACAGAAAAATCTTGTCTTTCTCGGTCGGCCCGAGGGACACAATCTTGACCGGCAACTTCTCATGTATTTGAAGTAGCAGATTTATGGTATGCGAGAGATATGCTCCCATGCCAGGCTTCAATATCTGGTCAAACCACGTCAGCGCCAACCCATCGAATCTTGTCTGAAAGCAAGCCTCAAGTGCGTGCGTCAGCAAATCAGCACTAAGCTGTCCAGCCCGGATTTTGCCCTGCCACCGATTTTCGGCTTTATGTGCCGCCATCGGCAGCTTTGCTGTAAATCCCGGATCGTAGGTTGGCATCGGCCCCGCCCCGTGGCGGTACTCGTATGCCCGGTGTACCGCTAGATGTTGTATTTCTCCGGAGAAACCGGCATCTCTTAGCATCTTTTCGGAAAAAATCGGCAGTGTCCGTATTGCTGATACATGAGGCTCGAGTCCCGTCACAGCATCAGTCAGTACTCCGTGCGAGCACTCCACGATAGCCGTGTCGTACCGCTTCAGGATACTTTCCAAATCCTCAATGACTAGCCAACTGCCAAATCTTCTGAATTCCTTGAAAATAAAGTCTAGATATTCATCGTCATAGAGCAGCGTTAAATTTTCCTTGAGCAGTACGGCATCCTCTGGCAATACGTCCGGAGAGTCTACCTTGCGGTATTTCTCCCTATAAAAACTCGCTTGTGCCTCCAGCTTCGTATGCACTGTCTCGGGACTATCTAGAATCTCGGCACGAATCGTGCAGTCGGCCGTTACAGGATCTTGGCTCATCCGATACGACTGTCCTACGCCGGTACCCACCGTTCCGCGCGGATTATCTCGGAGCAACAGTTCCTCGATTTGCGAAGCAATTTTGTGATATGGTGTAGCGCAAATTGCTCTCGGATGACACGAAATCATCGAATAAGGGTTGCTGACCCCCGTAAAATAACCGTCGAGCAGTGCATGTGCTTCATTCTCGAGTCCTACCGGCATAATCACCATCTGTTCAGAGAGGTATGTTGGCACGCCCTCAAGCGTCCCGCATCCCCATTGGGAGAAATTAAACTTTTTTCCGTCACTCTTGACTACGCCGTGCGACCCCTGAGCACCACCACGCTTAATGATGATGTCGGGCTTCTCGCGACAAACCATTGCATTGATAATACTCCCCTTGCCACCGTCACCGGGGCCAAGGTCAGTCACGATCGTTACTTTTCTCATCGCTCACCTCACAGATAGACAATTCCATCATCGGATGAATCGCGGGCGCTTACTTCGTCGGACACCTCCACATAGTCAGGGTCTCCAGGCTGAATCGGCCAGGCATCTTCCTTGGTGCGGAAGATATCACCCTTTTTCGGCACAGGATGAAGCATCGCGCTACGCAAAGTCTCCTGTTTCGCCTCTAGCGCACCGAGATCAAAGTACAACTCCTCGGTGTAATGTTCCCCGAGGTGTTGTTTTAAGTTGGAAAGTTCCAAAGTCCCTTCAGTGAGACCGATGATGGCCGAAATCACTGCCGGAAGCGCCCAAGTGCTTCTGATAGTGATTACATTGGATGTTCCTACCAATTCTTCCCATGCATGCTGCGCCCTATTGTAGGCCCAGTCATAATGTTTAACTACTAACACAAACTGATGCGTCACTTCCTTAAGGCGCTTCACCATCCGCTGGATCCGCCCTCTTACGGGTCCGATTTCGCGAAGCTCGTTTGTGAGCACGTCCTCGCCAAAGATACGGATAATCTGACCGTCCTCAATCTCGAAGTGGCACGGCTCATCGGTCACCACAAAATGATAACCTTTGAGTCCGATGCGGTTAGTGTAGGCGTTGGTGAGATAGGCTCTCGCGAGCATCGCATACTGTGGATCCTCGCCACCATTGCCATGGCCGCCGCGTTGTGGCGCCATCTCTTTGAGATACTCCACGATCTTACCCGCTTCCATCTCAAATTGCGGCCGGCACATCACGAACGGATCTTCGCAGTCGCCAAAGATGCCGAGGCTAAGTTGCGGGTCATATCCCGGCAACATCCGTGCCACGTACGCGTAGAGGTCAGGCAAGACCCGCATTTCGGTGTCCACCTCGCCACCCATCGAGCCGGTCGTGTCGCACGTCACCTCGATATCTATCGGGCAACCTACCGTTGCAATCCACTTGTCACCGTACGGGTCCAAGCGGATTTTTGACTCTCTGACGGGTCCCATGGGACCCTTCGCCGGGTCCACGATGTAGCTAAGCGTGCCGGTCCTCCGGGCTTCCGCCTCTGCGCGACGTGTCACATCAGTGTCGCTCGTCACATTGTGTTGAATGCGTGCCGCCCGGTACGCATCAACCGAGAAAGTTTCACGTCCCATTATTTAGCCCCTCCTTAAAAAATGGGTCATATTCTCCAATGGTCTTCCATTCGCCGCCGTTTTTATCCTGATATGTAAACGGATAAAACTCCCGCGGTGGCCAAATCTTGTCAGCCACCTCGTAGAGCATTTGGTGTGCCTCCGTGAAGGAGTCAACTCGCCGGCGCAGCAATTCAAAATACAGCAAGTCACTTAATTCTGGTGGCAGATTTTGTGTGTATTTCACAAAACTGAGTGTAATATCTTCAAGGATATCTCTTGGTGTACCAGGAATGGTCTCTGTACCTTTGCTGGCATGATAGAAAATCACCCTATGCCTGCGTGGTGCGATTAAAAAATTCCCCATTGAGAACAGTGGACAACGATAAAGCATGTGCGACTCTTTGTATGTAGCTCTCCCCACAGTGCGAAATAGCCCGAATACTTGGTAGAACTTCAGAATCCTCCCCAGTATCCACACTGCCGTCCGCGCGTCGATTAGATAGTCATTGCCGATGTCAGACAATGGCATGACCTCGCTAAATTTAACGTCCGGTAGGGTGACTATGCTAATAAACCTAGCACTCTGTGTGGCGACTATACTAATACGCTTATCACGCGGTGTCAGCTCGTAAGATGAGTCTAGCGGATATGCGGCAAGCAAGTCATACCTTCCTCTCTTGAACGTAGCACGGAACTCATCAGAAAGTCCAGCGGTAGCATTCACTGCGTTGATGACCGACCAGTAACCTACAAGAACCCTAGCGCTCTCCATCAGTTTTTGATTATCGTGGGATGTCTTTGCTACCTTGATTACCACTTCCTTTCCGTCATTTACATCCGTCCCGAGATAAAGTCGCTCGTTCGTGGTTTCGGCAAACTGCCTCCCCACTTCATAGTTTTCAACTCTCAACGTTTTTACCCCCCTTCTGTAGTCAAATTATCAAATTACGATGTCGCCTCCTCCGACATATAAATAATATTTTACCATACATTATCCAAGATGTCAAAAGCCCCACTCTTCCGAGCGGGGCTAATTGATTTAGTCGTAGAATGGTAGTCGATACGCTTCAGATTTCGCTTCCAGCGATACTGGTGAGGCCAGAGCGGCCACGCTGGGCGATACTTCCGTGGGTAGAACCAGCCGACGTCACGCCGAGCTCTCCCCAGTTGATTTGCGACCCGAGCTGCCACAGCGCGATGAAATAGTTCACGTCCGTGTCGGATGTCACCAAATCGTGCCGCAGGAACGCAAGCACGTACTTCACGAGGTTCTGCTCGAGGCGCACGTAATTCGCGTTGATGGAGAGTCCGAGCTTTTTCAACATCATCTCACGGTTCGGTACACCGATCATCGCGGGCAGCCGCGGGTTCTCGAGCGTCTTGCGTACATTCTGTGCATCCACTGCGAGTGCCGCTGCAATTTGCAACCCCGTCCCGCGAAATACATGATTCGTGGCGTCGATCAGCGCGTCGCCCGCATCATGAAGCGGCGCCGTATCAGGTGCCGGCATCACGACTCCAGCGCCGGTAAATGCCGCGAAAAGCATCGAAGGATCCGTCATTGTGGCTCGCCGCGATTCTTCCCACGCATTCAGCGCACGGTAAGTACCGACAATAGCCGGCCACAGGTCCTGTTCGATAGCGGCCAGGAACTTGTCGATTCTCTTCTGCGATACGAACGTAGCATCGAGCCCATCAATCGCCTCGAAGATTTCGCCGTAGTTCTTCCGCGTCAGTTGCTTCCGAATTGCAAAGAACTCGGGATCCACCTGCTCGTCGGTCTCATCGGCGAACTTCTCCATCAGCTCCACCAACTTCTTGTTGACGGAGTACAGGCCCGCGCGATTTGCGAGCGCCGCCCTGATGGCGGAAATGTTCGATGAGTCGTCGATCTTTTTGACGCCGCCGATTTTCAGCGAGGTGAGCCACGATTCGTCGCTCGGCACGCTGGGAAGCAACGCTTCCATCTGAGCAAACGCCGCCATGCGTGCTTCCTGTTGCTGCATCTGCGTCGCCATGGGGTTTGCGGCGGGCGCCGCTTCCTTCGGTTCCTCAGGGTGCAGTTCCGCATAAATCCGCCGTGCCTGAATCAGCTTAATGCCCGCGCCCGTGAGGTCCGCGACCTCAAGCAGTCCCAGGTCCTCCACGGTCTCAACGCCGAGATCGGTCGCCAGTTTCTCTGCCGTCGATTCCTCGACTCCCAGTTCGGCAAGTTTCGCGATAACTTTCTTTTCACTCATTTTAAGTCCCCCTATCAAAATAGTTTTTTCTCGGTCGGCCCGAGGAATGTGGGTTTTAGTGGCGGCTCCAAATGGACAGAGCTATACGCCGCAATTTATTCTGCCTCCTTTCTACAACCAAAATGTAAAAATACAATGCCGAGTGGCATGATATTTATATTTTAACATACTTTCTAGAGAAAGTAAAGAGGCCCCGCTAGTTGGTGGCCTTGTTTCCTAATTGATATTCAAGACATCAAAATACTGGCATATTATCTGC
>CAZZAI010000032.1:0-10182 GCA_964652665.1 uncultured Candidatus Saccharibacteria bacterium | reverse complement strand
GAGTAGCCTTTGGTGGTTTTCTTGATACCCTTCACGGGGAGGCCTAAAGTAGTGAAAAGAATTTCTGAAAGCTGAATCGGAGAGTTGATATTGAACTCTTTGCCGACGGTTGAGTAAATTTTTTGTTCAATCTGCGCGACCTCTGCAGTATACTCTTTTTGGAGAGATTTAAAGTAATCACGATCGATCAGCATCCCCTTCTCTTCCATTTTGTAGAGAACTGGGATAAGAGGTAAGTCAAAAAGCGTCAAAACTCGGTAGAGACTAGGCACTTGGCGGAACGCCGCGAGCTGTCTTCTATACTCATCTTCTGGAATGACGAGCTCGGGGTCGGGAGTACGGAGTGGGTTCAAGAGAAATGCAGCTTGCGACAAGTCCCAAAAAGTCTCGCCACCCAAAATACGCTTGGCAACTGCTGGGTCGGAGTGCATGAGAGATTTGATATCCCAAGAGATGATAGAAGGCAAAGCTTGGCCTATATGAATCTCAGCATCAGTGCCGGACGGATTCTGCCGAGTAGTGTCCCAATCGTACGGGCGGGTCCTGCCGGCTTTTCCTCCCACATCTTCGCTAAAGCTCAGCTGGGGGTCCCCCTCCAAAGCCGTCACCCGCCCGTGTTTTTCAATCTCCGAGTTCTGGTCACCCGACTCATTCGCGGCCGTCACCCGCCCGCTCGCGCCATGAAAGCTGCTCTGCGTGGTTGTCGCCCGCCCGCCTGAGTCATCGGGGCCCATGGCCTTTTCGACTTTGCGAATCAGGGAGTTGAATTCTAATTTCTTGAGTCCAGCGATGATTTGATCTTTGTCGAAATGAAAATCTGGAATTTGAGAGAGGTCGAGAGGTGCGTCAAACATGATGGTCGCGAGTTTTTTGGACATATAGGCGGAGTCGCGACCGACTTCGAGCTTGGTCTTAGTAGAGCCCTTGATACTATCTAGATGTTCATAGATGCCGTCTAGCGAGCCGTATTCGTTTAGTAATTTCGCGGCGGTCTTTTCACCGATGCCCGGAACGCCTGGGATATTATCAGACGAATCGCCCTTTAGGGACTTGAGGTCAAGGAATTGAGACTTCTTGATACCATATTTCTCCTCGAGTTCAGGGATATCGATTTGCTCGATATTAGTAAAACCCTTCAAGATGCGCCACATGTGAGTATTCTCGTCAACAATCTGAAGCATATCGAGGTCAGAAGAGATGATATAAGTCTCGTAATCTCCGGCGCGGTCAGCCTCGCGTGAGAGCGTACCAATAATATCATCGGCCTCGTAATTGTCAAGTTCGACGAACTCCCAGCCGAGGTCGCGAATAAGCTGCTCAAGCAAAGGAATTTGCGCGTAGAAATCATCGCCTGGCTTCACACGGCCAGCCTTGTAATCGGCGAATATGGCCTTTCTCTTAGAGGTGGAAGATTTGGAGTCCCAAGCAACGACGACTTTGGTGGGGTCGAGACGACCAACAATCTCCATGGCGATAGCGGCGAAACCATAGATACCTCCGGTCGGCGTGCCATCACGAAGACTCAGTGCGCCCATCGCATAATAACCACGATAGAAGACAGATTTGCCATCGATCAAAACTAGGCGTTTCATTAGAACTCAATTTCCCTTAAGATTTCGGCGAGGCGAGTGTTCGACTCCTCGATAGAGCCGTTATTCAAGATATAATAATCAGCGGCAGCGATGGGGCCACCTTTCTCGAGATTCTCAATCTCACTGCGGTCGCGCTCGCGGATAGCGGCGGTGTCAAACGGGCGATCGGGGCGCTTCGCGACGCGTGCATAGCGGATTTTCTTGTCGGTAACGATAGCGATGAAAGTGAGGCTTGCCGGGAATTCACGCTTCAGAGTCTTATACTCGGTCCAAGAGTAAACACCGTCCAAGACGATACGCTTCTGGCCGGCGGCAATTAGGTCTTTGGTCTCGGCGATGACTTGGCGGACCACCCAATCTTTGCCTTCGGTCGCGCGAATCTCCTCACGGAAGCGCTTCTCCGATTCTCCGTCAGGAGTACGCTCAAGACCGCGCTTCTCCATCTCTTTGTAAATCATACCGCCGAAGTAAACCTTGGGATAGCCCTTGCTAGTTAAATAATCTACAGCGACTGACTTACCGGAGCCGCTCATGCCGACGATTGCGAGTATTTTTACATTATCCATAATAATAGTATAGCATACTCTTGACAGAAATGAATTACGAAACAATGTCTGAACTATGTGACAAAGTCAAATAATAGTCATATCATGGTATAATAGTGTTATGAGTAAATTTTTTACTACTTCGGATCCGCTAGATAAGATTATTGCTGAGACGATGGCGGACAAGAAAGTGCTTCAGACGCAGCACATTCTAACTGGGTGGACGAATATCGTGATTGAAGTAACGACGGATGCAGGGTCGTATTTCTTCCGGTTCCCGAGGAATCCTTTTTGGTCGCGGATGATCGTAAAAGATGCGGCAGTGTGTAATTTTGTGGACGGGAAGACGAGCTTCTATACACCGCAGATGCGGCTCTATTATGATGCCGAGGGGCGGCCGTTCTCAGTACATGAGAAGATTGAGGGCTATACGCTGGGAGACAGAATCTATCATCTGTCACATACGGCGCTCACGGCAGCGGCCTACGATGCGGCGAAGTTCATCAAGGAGCTCTCAGGGATAGATCTGCGTGGGGCGCCAGAGGAAGTGAAATATCCCCTGTCGCAGTTCCTACACGAGCTTGACTACGAGCACTATGATGCGCATATCGACGAAGACCACGCGTATATCGCGGCGACAGATAGCGGAAAAATGGTACATGGAGACCTGAATCTCGGGAATATCTTGCTCGACGATAAAGACCGGATGATCGGGGTGATTGATTTCTGCTTCGCTGGGACTGGAAACCCAAACATGGATGTAGCGCGGATGGTGTCACGGCCGGTGCCGGGGGAGTTTGAGGAAGCGTTCCTCGCGCAGTTTGCCGACGAGACGGGCGAGGTGGGACGGATGAAAACAGCTTGGCGGCACATCGATGCGGGGTATGCGGAACATATCAGGGCGCATTTCCCGGAGATTAATCTGAATCAGCTGTAGGGGTGACTCATGCTCGGGTCTCGGGCTTGATGGGCAGCGACGCGACACGTTAATATATCATTAAGGAAGAGCCATGATGGGGTCGCTCGGCCTAACGGCGCGAAGGCCGGAAGGTCTTGACTTTTGCAGTGTAGCGCGGTAGAATTTAATTAAAGGTTATTTGTTCTTCGGAGTTTTCCGAAGAACTTTTTTAGTGGGGCTTCTTTTTAGAAAGAAGTCTCAACGAAGTGGCTACTCCATCCCTCCACGCCCTCATCGCCGTGGACTTGTGTGACTAGTGTAAATTTTACAAGATTCGTCAGGTGACGACGAAGCGAACGACCAAGCTCTACTCCAATTCTACGCTGGTTTCCTAGACAGGATAATTTTCACAACATTTTGGTGCTTCCTGCAATCTCACTGCTCCATTTCCTCGCGGTGAGCGGCGCGCCGGGAGAATTTCTCAAAGCTCCGCCGGGACTGCGCCCGGGACTGTCCGGTACTCGTCTCGGGGAGCTTTTCAAAATTCACTCGGGCTTGCCCAATGCTCAGAAATGGAGTAGTGAGATTGCGCGTGATATATATTCTGGGGGGGCGGGCAAGCGAGCAGCTACTTAGTAGCCAACTAATAAATTACTTAAGTATACACCTAACAGTATAACCTTGACCCCGACCGCTGCTAGAAATCGGATACACATTCGAGGAATTGATACTGAGAGAGTACATACCGTAACTACCGTAAGTAGATGACCAGAAGTTGCCGCTGGAGCCCTGATTGAGCGCCGAGCTATCGACGAAAAGCCCGGAAAGCGGCGTAGAGAGCGCGTTCATAAAGTCAGTAGCGTTGCTTGAATAAGCGGTGTAAAGAGCTTTGTATTCACCGGATGAGCCACCAGTAGGCATGCGCCAACCTTTAGGGCAGATATCGTAGGAGGCGTCATAAGAGCCTGAGCCTTCTGCCATACAGTATGTGCCAGCCGACACTGCACAGTAATTGTAATATACACCTATTTTGCCAGAGCCGCTACCATACTTGGTGCTCGCTACTGTATTTTTACTGGCGACGTTAATCTGTGCGACGGTGTAGGAGTCAAATCTTGAAGTAATACCAGCTGGTAAAGTGAAGTTGCCGTTAGTATTGGAGTTTGCCGTAGTGAGAGATATGGTAGACGTGCCGCCGAGACGGAGATTGTCTAGCATCCACCACTTACCATCTGCAAGTTTGGCAACAAGGTATTGATTATTGTCCCGCAAATCTGTAAGTGTACCAGAAGTGCCACAATAATTGCCAGTACCAGTGAATGCTTGCATGGTGCCGCTTATTGCCACACAGCTTTGCTTCGCATTCAGCGTCAGTGTCCCCGCGCCATTCACAGTCATAGTAGTAGAGGCGCTAGAGGTATTAGCTACTGCTACACCATTAGCTCTGGACCAACTGGAGAACTCATAGTTGGTAGAGTAGTTACCAGAGATGTTGTAGGTGCCACAGTTTAGGCTCACGCTAGAGGAAGTATAGTTAGTGCTACCAATCTTAATACTACTAGCACCAGTACTTCTAGACAGAGTGACAGTCTGCGCTACGTTGGACGCCGCCGAAGTCGCCGTGACAGTCGCTGCGGATTTTGGCATCGTATATGATACACTAGTACCGGCAGATGGTGCGGTCCCGGCAGTAGCAGTCCAAGTAGGAGTAGCATAGGTAGTACAAGTAACGTTAGTTGCTTTAGTTACTCCTACAGTTACGGTTTGTCCCCATCTATAAGTACCACCACCAGTAGCACTACTAGTATTAGAACCTGCAGTAACGGTTAGTTTATAGGTATTCCTTGGGAAATCTAGAGACAACGTCGTAGTAGAAGTGACATTGGACGCACTGATAGATTTAGCATTATTACTATTGTAGTCCGTGATAGTCTTGGAGTATGAGCAGCTACCGCCATAGTAAGTTTCAGTACTGCCGTCACTAGTGTAAGATCCATAATTGGTATCGTTGGCATTTTGGAGACGATAGCGCTTATTGCAAGTCACCTTAGTCCGCGGGACATCTAGCTGAATGGTCTGAGCAGAAGTGACATTGGTGATAGTCTTCGATGCGGCTTGGAAGCCGGTCTCGGCGGCACGAGAATAAGTATAGTTAGCACCGTATAGGACACTGGCAGTACCATCAGAAGTATAGGTATTAGGATAGTTGCCACTAGTATCTTGTTTGCGATATTGTTTAGTAACGGTTATAGTCTTTCTAGGAACGTCTAGAGAAATTGTTTGTGCGGAAGTAACGTTAGATATACTAGTAGATGCTGCTTGGTGGGAAGTAGTAGCAGAGCAAGAATAAGTATAAGAACCACCATAGTCTACCGTGACTGTACCGTCTGCAGTATATGATGATGGATAGTTACCAGAAGTATCTTGGAGACGATACCTTCTAGTGATAGTATAAGTCTTAATTTTCCACATAGCATGGAGAATAACGCCAGTGCTATCAGATTCACGGTCTATACCAAAAGCTAGGTTAGTACCGTTGCCATTAGGATTGTAGACGTTGACATTAGAACAAGTATCTACATTGTTGGTAGTTGTAATATTGCCAAGGCACCAGCCGATGAAGTCATAGGCAGTCCTGGTAGGCACGGTATTAGGAAGGTTGACGCTTAGTGCCGAGACTGACCCGGTGACGATGGCCGGCATGTTGGATGGATTATCCGCGGCAGAACCCTTATCAAAGGAAATACTATAGGCAACAGGATTTGCTACATACATGAGTTTGTAGTTAGAGCTAGAGTAGGTACCACTAGCGTTGGTGTAGTCTGCTCTAGCGCCGAGAGCGATAGTGTAGTTCTTGGCGGTGGAGTTAGCGGAGGAAGTTTCGTCTAGAGTGTCAGCGGTAGTAGTAGGTGATGGTCGGTAGTTGGTATTAGCCGCTGAGCCGTAGTAGTTTGGCTTGTAGCCCCACTTGTTATTGTAGGTAGTAGTATTAAAGGTGGATTCATCTATTGGACTTGAAATAGAAGAAAGCGTACCACCGTTAGTATTAGTTAGTGCGGATGTATTGTTATTAGATGCGATAGTTAATGTATAGCCAGTATAATTTGTAGTAGACAATGAGAAAGCCGCTTGGTTAGAACTAGTACTAGAGGCAAAGGTACCATTCTCGTCTGTGACAGTAAGATCTACACTAGCAGTAGAACGAGTGGCGGTGAAAGTAATACTAGAATCCTGGGCAGTACCAGCTGCAGCCTCAGTGTCTTCTGTCCTAGTGACATTGTAGAGAGGGACAAATGTTGCTAGTAACAGAAGACCGAGAGAAAAGAGAGATGCGGAACCAAGAATACGAATTCTGCGGAAGTTTTTGATATAGTTCCGGGTACCGCTTAAGCTGTAGTTGGAAGATGATGAAGAAAAACCTGAATTATTATTGGTACGACTTCGCCATGGTAGTTTACCACTTGCTTTCTTAAGAATAGAATAAAGGCTTAAGAATAGCCCATGGCGAAGTACGAAATCTGTGGCACAAGAAGAATCACCATTTAGATGTTTCTCGGACACGGAGTCAGAGAAAGCCACTTGTAAAGTGCTCTTCGGACACGGAGTCCCCGCCGCCCGCCGTCGCTGGGGGCGGGGCTCCTTCTGTCTCGTCGTAACTCCGACAGATTCCTCAGAACACTTTACTAGTGGCTTTCTGATTAAGTTCTTAAAATGATTTTTGAGTTTTTGTATGGCCTTCATGGTAGTCCTCTCGTAACCTCTCTTTTATGTTAACCATGAGAGCCAAACACAAATCAGCACCCATGGGCTGACACGTTCCAGTATTCAACACTATATGCCGAAGCATACGATCGACCACAAGAACACCCATAGGTGCTGATTTATGTGGTCGATACCAGTATTAAATACTGTGTATACTTGAATTGTTGGAACGTGTCATTTGTTCTGAGTTCATTATATCACACCATTCTAGCAATGCGCAAGTCTTGATTTTTGCCATAATTATTATGTAATATATTTAATTCCCTGCGAAAAAACAACTAAAAAGCTACGCCGCCTAGGAAGTCAGCTAAACCTCATCAAAATTTACCCGCCAGAGCGGTAATGTCTTGCTGACGGGCAAAAGAATGTCGGTGGACGCTTTATAACATTCCTGCTAGATAGAGCGGCATATTGATGACTTGCTCGTTTTCCTTGTATGGCTGGAGTGATAGTTTTACGGCTTTCTCGATACTCGTGTTCTTGCGGAGAAAGGCCTTGAGCGAAGCAGCAGAGAGATTCTGGCCAGACTTCACTTCGATCGGTAAGATTTTGTCGTCTTTATCTTGAATGATAAAATCAATCTCGCCCTTGGAGGAATCGGTAGAGTAGTAATATGGTGACTCACCTCTTGCGGCCTTTAGCTCTTGGAAGACAAACTGCTCGGCTAGAGCGCCCTTGAACTCTTCGAATAGAAGATCGCCGTTTAGTATAGTATTGATCGGAAGATTGGCTTTCGCGGCAAGCAGCCCGACATCCACCATGAAAAGCTTGAAAGCATCGCGATCAACATAAGCCGAAAGCGGAATCTTAGCGGCGTTTGTACGCATCACTCTGGTCGCTAGGCCAACATCTTCTAGCCAAAGCAGGGCCGCATCATAATCCTTCGCACGAGCGCTACTGCGGATCATTTTGAAAATAAATTTCTTGTTCTCGCGAGCCAGCTCGTTTGGAATCACATCAAATACCTCGCGAATCCGAGGCGTGACATTGACGGGGGCGTGCTTGCTGAAGTCCTGATCATATGCCGCTAGAATATCCGCCTGGACATCGCGGACGCGCAGGAGATTCCCTTCGGCCAGGTAGTTTGAAATCACTTCTGGCATACCGCCAGTGACGAAAAATACCTTAAGTAGCTCACGAAGCTGCGCATGGAACGGGGCCAGCGCCTCGTAATCGCCACGCTGAATCAGCTCAGCATAGCTCCCTTTGCCGACGGCCATAAGGAATTCTAGGAAAGTCATCGGATAAAGATCTAGGAAATTCACTTTGCCGACCGGGAAAGAGGTGCCGGTATGCAGCGCAAGCCCGAGTAGCGAACCCGCCACGGCAATATGGTAGTCTGGCGCGGTCTCTTGAAAATATTTCAGCGAAGTGAGCGCCGCCGGGATCGCCTGCACCTCGTCTAGAATAATCAATGCAGTTCCCTTCGTGATTTTCTGCTCGGAGGCTACCTCGAGATAATCAACAATGCGCTCCACATCGTAATCTAGCGTAAAGACATCCTTCAGCTCCGGATGGAGTTCGAGATTAATGTAGGCACAATTCTCGTAATACTTAGCGCCAAATTCCTTCAGAATCCAGGTCTTCCCGACCTGCCTTGCGCCACGAAGTACGAGTGGTTTGCGGGATGGCGATTCCTTCCATTCTGTGAGTTTAGTGATGATTTCGCGATACATATGCCTCCTTTGACTTGGTGCTGTTCTAAGGAGATTATACCACAAAAGTGGCAAAAAGTGTAACATAAGCACAATAAAAAGTGGCAAAAAGTGTAGCGTAAGTGCGAAAAAAGGTGGAAAAAAGTGTAGTGAGAGTGCAATAAAAGGTGGTGGGAAAGTGTGAGGAATGCGAGATGGTGTGCCGGGAGGATTCTGGAAAAGGTACGCCGGGGCTACGGTAGACCAAGCCCTACTCCAATTCCGCGCTGGTTTCCTCACGCCATCTATTGTCCCGGCAATCTCACTGCTTCATTTCTTCGCGGTGAGCAGCGCGCCGGGCAAATTTCTCAAAGCTCCGCCGGGACTGCGCCCGGGACTATCCGGTACTCGTCTCGGGGAGCTTTTCAAAATTCACTCGGGCTTGCTCAATGCTTGGAAATGGAGTAGTGAGATTGCTTGCGATATTTTTTCGAAGGGGCGGGCAAGTGAGCAAATACTCGGCAGTGGGCTGATAAACTACTTAAGTATACACCTAACAGGGAATCCGCGGTTCGTATACTCGTTATACGTCGAATCCACACCCGAGGAGCTGACGAGGAGGCAGGCCATAGCCGAGTCGCCATAGTAGTGAGTAGACGACCAGAAGTAGCCGCGGGAGCCCTGATAGAGCAGCGAACTATTATCGAAGTACCCGGAAAACGGCGTAGAGAGGGCGTTCATAAAGTTCGTAGCATTGCTTGAGTAAGCAGTGTAAAGAGCATGGTATTCACCAGAGTAGTATGCACTAGAGGTACCACTAGTGGGCATACGCCAGCCTTTAGGGCAGATGTCGTAAGATGCGTTGCCGAGGCTGGTATACGAACAGTAAGTGCCAGCCGAGGCGGCACAATAGTTATAATATACACCTATCTTACCGGAGCCATTGCCATACTTAGTGCTTGCTACGGTGTTCTTCCTGGCGACGTTGATCTGTGCGGTGGTGTAAGAGTTGAAGCCTGAAGTAATACCAGCTGGTAAGGTGAAGTTGCCATTACTATTGGTATTTGCCGTAGTGAGGGATATGGTACTAGTGGAGCCGAGCCTCAGGTTATCTAGCATCCAACAGTTACCATCAGCCAGTCTTGCTACATAGTATACTTCGTTGTCACGCGAATCTTTGAGTTGGTAGGCTTGTCCTGTAGTAAGACTAGACGGACAGCCACCGGCGGCTTTACTAGAAACATCCTGCATAGCGGTAGAAGAGCCTGCGGCGATGGTGATAATGCTGCTCTTCGCATTCAGTGTCAGTGTCCCCGCACCACTCACGGTCATGGTAGTAGAGGCAGTAGAAGTACTAGCTACGGATACATTGTTTGTGGTTGACCAACTAGAGAATTCGTAGTTACTAGAATAGTTACCTGAGATGTTGTAAGTTCCACAATTTAGACTAACACTAGATGCAGTATAGTTAGTGCCTGCTATAGTAATACCACTAGCACCAGTACTTCGTGACAAAGTTACTGTTTGAGCTACGTTAGAAGCACTACTCGTAGCAGTAACAGTAGCAGCACTCGTAGTCATAGTAAAGGTAACACTAGTACCTGATGTAGCATTAAGTGTACCAGAACCAGATGTTCTAGACCAAGTAGGAGCACTATAGGTAATACAAGTAGTATTAGAAGCTTTAGTTACTCCCACAGTTACGGTTTGTCCCCATCTATAAGTACCACCACCAGTAGCACTACTAGTAT
>CAZZAI010000031.1:0-11330 GCA_964652665.1 uncultured Candidatus Saccharibacteria bacterium | reverse complement strand
GCTTCGGCGAAAATTCTTCGGAGGAATACGCACTTAAACGATTTGACGAAAAAAATGATCAGCAGATATATCTTTTGGGCGTAACGGAGGAGGGTATAGTTGTTTCTCATACTCTGATCAATATTATTCCGACTTGTTTTGAAGAAATGGGAACATATGCGATTTTAAATCATGTTTGTGTGAAACCTGAGTATAGACGTAATCATATTGGTGAGAAAATGATGGATGAGTGCGCCAAGATTTGTTTAGCGCGCGGATGTAAGATGATGAAGCTTTGGTCGAAGAACTTTCGCACGGCGGCTCATGCAATGTATCATAAGTATGGATTTGAAACGATTGACGCTGCATTTTTTGAAAAAGATTTGGGAGGTAAAAATGAAAATTAGCAATATATATGTGGGCGGGTGGTTTCAAAGAACAATGCTACAACTTTCTGAAGTGTATGATTTCTTGAGAAGCTGCGATACTAAGTTGAAGCTAGATAAAAAGAAGTTGGAAGATTATCGTGCGGCGCTAGAAATTGGCAATATAGAATATGGTGTGTATGGTGAGGAATTCGTGTGTTTTACCACAGCTGAGGGGATTAGTGTAAAGATTTTTGAGGATGGGCTTATCGTATTGAATAACAAAGATGTATCTGAAGACACGTTCTTGGCAGATATTGACAAGGTGCAAGGTTATTATGAAAAACGTTTAACTCCAGCGTTGAATTATCTATTTAGCCTTGGTGCGCCAGTACCGAAAGAGCTAGCTGGGATAGAGAGCATCTATCCGTATTTCGTCGTGATGGAAAAAGCGACGAGGGCGGAAATGCAAGAGATGTTGGCAAAAACTGAACGACAAAGATATTTTGAATTTAAGAATCCAAAATATGAAGTGCTTCGTGGGGATAAGTTTTATTTTATCAATAACAAGGCGAAATCTGACGATGAAATTGAACGGTATATTGAAGAGCAGGTATTCATGCGGGAGTTTAAAGGACAGTTGCATAGATATTTGAATATTCATAGGATTATCTGGGAAAAGATTGACGATGTAAAAGCGCATAAAAGGGTGCGCGGTAAAGATATCGTGAGATTTACGTCGCAGCTTGATGCATATGCGAAAACGATTAATTTGATTGATGGGCGGATTAAGCAAATGAGTACATACATACCGACACGCGAGAAAATTGCAAAGAGTGATGAAGATTTGGAAGAGTTTTTGGAAATATCGGGATATAGGTACGAAACGTTGCGTGACACATTGGACTATATAAAATATTTGTGGGATATGACCGAAAATTATGTGCGAGCGGCACAAAAACAATTTGCCGGGCTCAAAGAAGACGTAACGAGTAAGTCTGTAGAATCGCTAACGATCGTGACTTCCATGAGTGCAGGTGCGGCGATTTTGTCTCTCTTTACGGAAAGTGAGCCGGAATTTACAACGTTTGGATTTATATATTTCTTTGTGTTGGCGCTAGTGGGTTGGGGAGCGCAAAAGATTTTGACGTACGTAGGAAATAGGCAGAAATATGATGTGACAGACGTGGAATACGAAAAACATATAAAATAGTTGCATAAAAATTAATTCTTTGATATAATTAAGTTATCGCAATTATTATGCGACGTGCGAATGTAGCTCAGTTGTTTAGAGCGCTTCCTTGCCAAGGAAGAGGTCGAGAGTTAGAGTCTCTTCATTCGCACCATTTTTGTGTAATAAAAAAGCCCTCGGACAAATCGAGGATTATTATTTTAACTACACCTTTTTAAGTTTCATAAGTGGCTCTTTTGTCTTACTCAGCTTCCCTGCCTTTTTGATCAGCGCATCCACCTTCGCGTGGTCGGCCGTCTGCGCTTCCGGCCCAAACGCCTCCTGTTGCCGTTTCAAATCTCCATAGAACCCCGTCCCTCTCGCCGCATTCCAGAACAGCTTTTCGCATGGCACATTTTTATAGTGCCAAGGCTTATTGAATAAGTTAAAATGTACCAACTTCACATCTTTCGGCAGCTTCTCGCGCGGCTCCGCATTCCACTCTTCGCCGATGAATTTGATATGTCCGTTCAGAATCACATTTAGGTAATCTTGGTCTGGCGCCACCAGATCCGCATCATATTTCTGAATCAAATCAATCATCGTCGACAAATACTTCATCTTCCGCATTTTTTTGAGATCCATGAGCTGCACACCAGAGTTTACATACTCACCATGCGGCACACCCACCGCATTATCCACATAATCGCGAAACTCCGGAATCACAGTCACCTTTGGATCAATCATCGCCGCGAGCGCTTCCGTCTCACCTAGCTCCATATCGAAAAGCTCCCCAATATCCCCAGTCAAAATCGTATCACTATCTATGTATACCGCCTTCTCGTATAGAGGGAACAGCCTCGGTATGAACGCCCGATAATAATACACCGCCGACGAGAAAAAGTCCCCTGCCCCCTTTTGCCGCCTTGCGCAGTACGCAATAATAGCACGAAGATATAGATTATGCGTAATCTTCGTAAATTGAATCGCTACATTTCTTGTCGCAAGACTTCTCAGCCGTATCCGACTCACCAGTGACAGCCCATCATGCAGTATAATCACCCGATAGTAACGTTTTTTATTTGAATGCTGTTCCAGAGAATGAATCGCCGCCGCCGCATACGGTGCATAAGCGTTGTTAATCGTCAAAAACACCGGTACCACCTTCGTGATTTTATTCATTGGATTGCCCGTCGCAAAAATACTCATTTTTCGCCTTTCTTTTTATACTCAAAATAATTATATGTGCTCTTCTTTGCCCATTTACACATCGACTCATACGCCTTTTTCGCGAGCTCTGCCTGCCGCTCTGCCTCGGTCTTCTTCTCAGAGTAGAACGGCCCATCGATATAGATGTCCATCCGTGGCAACGCACCTTTCTTGCCACTTCGCTTGCGTCTATGGTAAGTCGTCGTCATCGTGTATATCGGCACATGATTCCGCACCGCATATTTTAGCGACTTGTCCCCCGCCGGGAATTTCCGTATCCCAGTGTAATAAGGCCACACATGCGCCTCCGGATAAATCACCAATACTTTTTTCTGCTTCAGCCTAGTATCGACCGCCGCGTTAAAAGCTTTTTTCTCCTCAGCCGTCTTCCCGAGCGGCAACCCGCCAATATACGGCAAGATTTTTCCAATTCCCGGAATCTTCAAATTCACCGGACTAATAATCGTAAAAATCCTTCTGTCCGCCGCTATCGCCGGCCCAAACACATCATGAAAAGGATTTGTATGATTCGCATAGACAATATATCCCTTATTCTTCGCGAGCTTCAACTTCTCTCGCCCATAGAATTTCGCTTTCCAGTACCATCTCTCATACCACTGCCCGAAAATCCAGAATATCCTAAATAGCACCGCCGAGTACATTCTGACAAACGGGTTCTTCGGGATGAATTCATATCCTTCCGGTAGCCCCACTTCTATTTTTTGCTCCTGCTCGTCCGTCTTTATCGGATCATCTTCTTCTGACGAATAATAGAATACTCTCTCAGATTTCGGAATGTCTTTCTGAAACAATTCTGCTTTTGCCATTTTTTATCCTTATGTTAAGTATATCACAACTTGCTCTTAATTTTAGCATATTCTTCATAAATGTCATCATATTCATATATCCCAAGAATCTCGTGTACCTTTTCGATTTGATGCGGCTTCACTTTCTGTACATGGAATATCGGCCAAAACTTAAAATTATTCGAGAAATGGTGCAGCGCCGTGTCTTTTCGCGGCCGCTCCCCCTGCTCGTTATATTTTCGCGGCATTAATTTCCGACTCTCGATCGCCTTATTAAGCGCCGCTTGATCCGCCAACATCATCCAGCGCTCACCGCATAGCTTCACTGCTTTCTCGAGGCACTTTGTCTTCCGACACTCCTCGAGATTAAATAACATCACTCCCGAGTTCATATAATCAAAATTCAATATTCCTCGATAATGATAGAAATTCTTCCCATATATATCAAGCACTCCTGCCGCCTCAATTCCATCGAGATTCGTATTATAGAATTCCCAAATATCTCCACGGCACACCACATCATAATCGAGATATAGCACCCGCGCCTCGTTTTGAAGTTCCGGGAACTTGTCCATATAGAGCCTTAGCATCGAACACGGTGTGAAATACGACCCCATATTCTTCTTCGGCAAGTTCTTTACAAAAATCTCTGTCGCGTCTATCAGCCTCACGCTATTTTTTGGATTATACTTTTTTACCAGCGCGTCCAACACATCAACCGTTTTCTGCTCAAATGGCCTCACTCCTTCATACCGAATTGTCGCAACGAAAATATTATAAACCAGAGCCTCCGCTCCGTTCATCATCAGCGACAAAATCGACACCGCCACACCGTCTTTTATCCCCGCATCACCGCAATACAAGATATTCATACTCTTATTATACCCCATCCTCATTCTTCTGACAATCAAGCAATCTGTCTATACGCACATCTAATCGTTCTATTTTTCCCCATTTTTGCGCTATAATAAATATATGGATCTCACACAATATCTGGACCAAATTCTCGAAATCATTATCGACCGCCCACTCGGCAGCCGCCACCCGATTCATGGCTATATTTATCCTATCAACTACGGCTATCTTCCTGACACCAAGGCCCCTGACGGTGAAGAGATCGACGCCTATCTTCTCGGCGTTTTTCGTCCAACTAAATCTTTCAAGGGCAAATGCATCGCCATCGCCCATCGCGACAACGATGATGATGACAAGCTCATCATCGCACCTCAGGGCAAATCTTACACCCCGGCCCAGATTGCCGCTCTGACCGAGTTTCAAGAGCGTTTCTTCAAGACTCGGATCATCACAAAAGAAGATTAGCTATAAAAAGAGCCCTTTCAGGCTCTTTTTCGTCCTTGTGGTGCCCCGAGCCAAAGTCGTCTCATGTGAGATCCTTCATGCTCGTGGTGCCCCGGGCGGGACTTGAACCCGCATGGTTTCCCATTCGATTTTAAGTCGAACGCGTATACCAATTCCGCCACCGGGGCTTCCTCTAATTATATCACACAAGCCACTTTTTACCAAATCTGTTATTTGTTACGAAGTCAACATCTCGTCAATTCTGTTGTCGACATATCTCATCCAATAAACCGGCAGGCTTCCGTCGCCGCCACCGCTCCATCCCCAGCCGCGGTAACAAGCTGTCTCAGCTCTTTTACCCGGCAATCACCCGCTACGAATATTCCAGGCGCCGAGGTATGACAATCTTCACTAGCTTTCACGTATCCAGCCGCATCTAAGCTCACTACGCCATCGAGAAACGCTGTTGCCGGGATCCTTCCTACTGCTACGAACACGCCCTCCACAGCATATTCTCTTATCACAGGATCATTTATGATTGTCGTACCATCATCCAATCTATTGGAGCTACGCACGACGATATTGGTTACTTTTTTCTCTCCGTCTATTCTAGATACTTCGAAAGGTGTCACAAATTCCACATTCTTCCTTGCCCGCAATTTTTCTACGAGTAAAGCGTCCGCACGAAATACATTTCTCCGGTGGATCAAGTAAACTTTTTTACATAGGTCCGCCAGATACAACGCATCATAGAATGCTGTATTCCCACCACCTACCACCGCAACATTTTTATCTTTATAGAATGCTCCATCACAAGTCGCACAATACGAGACACCGCGCCCAGTATATTTTTCTTCACCAGGCACTTCTAGCTTTCGCTCATTAGAACCAACCGCGATAATCACGGCTTTGGCTAGATAATCGCCATCCTCTGTCTTCACGATCCAGTATTTCCGATTATTAGATCTCTCATCCATCCAACATTCCGCACTCAATTCTAGTCCAGTTACCTCTAGATAGTCCGTTTCCACTCCGATATTATTCATCTGGTGATATATATTGTTGGACAAATCTACACCAGAAATTTTAGCTTCCCCGGGCCAATTCGCAATATCAAAAGTCTGGATAATCTGCCCGCCATGGACTCGCGACTCTAGGACCAAGACACTTTTCCCGGCGCGTCGTGCATAAATCGCCGCCGTCATCCCGGCAATGCCCGCCCCCACGATTATCACATCATAGACTCTTTCGGCCATTTTATTTCTCCAACAATCCTTCGAGTCGCTTCAAAGACTGTACGCCGATTAGTCTAGCCACTTCTTTTTCGTCACGCTCCAAGACTAGACACGGAATGGTCGATACCTCATACTTATCCGCCAATTCCTCTTCATCGTCGATATTGATTCGCTTGATTTCTACCTCCGGATGCGCCGCCTCAAATTCTTCCATCACTGGCTTCATCATCTGGCACGGTCCACACCAATCCGCATAAAAATCCATTAGCACTAACTTGCTCATTTTTCTCCTTTATTTTTCAATTAATTCTTTTATTTTCTCTTCAAAATCCACCGGGGCGTCCGTCGGCCCAAACCGATACACCACCTTACCGTCACGGTCCACCACAAACTTCGTGAAGTTCCACTTGATAAAACCTTTTTCCTTACCAGTTCCAGGAATTTTCGAGATCGCTTTCATCGCGATTTTATTCTTCATCCCTTGTGGCTCCGGGTCTTCGGCGATCTGCTCTTTCAGATATACAAAAAGTGGCTCAGCTTTGTCTCCATTCACCTCAATTTTCGCCAGTTGGTCGAATTGAGTTTTATATTTTGCCGTACAAAAAGCGTGAATTTCATCATTATCACCAGGCGCCTGGTGTCCAAATTGGTCACACGGAAAGTCTAGTACCTCTAGGCCTTTGTCATGTAGTTCCTCGTACATTTTCTCAATACCTTCATATTGCGGCGTAAATCCACATCCAGTCGCCGTATTGACGATAAGCAGCACCTTTCCCTTCAGCGTCGCCATGTCAAGCTCGCTCCCGTCACGTTTCTTCACTTTGTAATCATAAATACTAGCCATATTATCTCCTTATTACTAATAATTATATCACGTAATATATTAAAAATACTTTAAAATACTCTCACAAGCGACCCTATAATTTTTAGAAGGCACATAAAGAAAGCTTTTGGAAGCATAAATGAGATTTAGACCAGATTTGCGAATGTTATTTTAACAACTTAGCAGTGCGAAAAATGTCGGTTTCGTCCGACTTTTTCGCCTGCCCTCATGTTGTTAAAATGACAATAAGCAAGTCCCCAGCTTCCAAAAGCTTTCTTTATGTGTCTGCTAGCTTACACTTTGTTGATAACAGGGATAACAATTGGCGTATGCCCCGTCGCATCGAAGAGAATATGCGTGATATCTTGTTTTATCTCCTCTTTCAAGACTTTCATATCTGGATCCGTCGCGATAGACTTATCCGTCTTCTGTCTGAGGTAATGACGAATCTTACCAATCAGCTCTTCCGAATTATCAAGATAGATAAATGCTCTCGAGACGATGTCTGGAGTTTTCATGAGATGTCCTGTCTTTTTTGATAGCGTGAGAATAATCACGAAAATTCCTTCGCGCGAAATATGAATCCGATCTTTTACCACCGCTTCGTGTACTGGCTTATCCGCGTCATCAAACAATTTGTTCCCGACCTGAATCCGCCCAGCTTTACGAATAGTTTTATTCGGCATTAATTCCACGATATCCCCATCATCAGAAATCAGAATCCTATCTCTAGAAAGCCCAATCACATTTTCGGCCATCTCCGCATTATGTTCTAGCATATAGAATTCACCGTGATACGGCATATAGTTCTTTGGCGCAAGCCTCGTCACGAAATCCACATGATCCTCATAATAAGCATGTCCAGACAAATGTAGTGGCCCGATATTCGTAAGATGTGTTCTACCGTTTTGAATCACCTGCGCACCCTCGCGGAGAAGACCATCCACCGTGTTCACAATATGCGGCTCATTACCAGGAATCGGGTTCGAGGAGAACACAATCGTATCAGAAGATTTAATCTTAATATACTTATGCGCGCCAGTCACCATGCGATTGAGCACGGCGTTAAGCTCGCCCTGCGAACCAGTACAGACGATACAGACTTTATCATCAGATAGTTTTAAAGTATCTTCCATTTTCACAATCGTATCTTTCGGTACCTTGATTGATTTAGCACGAAGAGCCACCTCTACGTTATTGATCATCGAAAATCCAGAAAACGCCACCTTGCGTCCCCTCGCCGCAGCTTCTTTTAAAATCAACTCGATTCTCGCAATCTGCGACGAGAAACAAGAAATAATCACCCGACCATCTGCGTAGTGATCCATCACTCGCCCCAAGTTCTCACCCACATCGTATTCAGAATGCGGATGATGACCAGGCGAATCGATATTGGTCGACTCATTCACGAGCAGATCAATCCCCTCTTTGCCAACTATTTCATCGATTCTCTCATAATCAGTCTGAATCCCCATCGGATTCGCCTCATACCGCCAGTCGCCAGAGAAGTAAATCACACCATTTGGCGTCCGCACTACGATCGCCGTGCTTCCTGGAATAGAGTGGAGCACATGGATGAATTCCACTGACAAGTGCTCGCTAACTTTAATTTTTTCATGTTTAAACGGATCTACCGAGACATAATTCATCTCTGGTGCATCTTCTACTTCTGACATTTGCCTTTTGATCATGCCTAGCGTAAACTCTGTGCCATAAATCGGCGTCAGATTCGAAAACTTCGGAAGCAAATGTTTACAAGCCCCGATATGGTCTAGATGTGCGTGTGTGAAACAAATCGCTTTCACTTTATCACGATTATCTTCAAGGTATTTAATATCCGGAATCAGATAGTTCACGCCAGGATAGTCATCACTTGCAAAAAGCACACCCATATCTATCACGACAATTTCCGACTTATATTCGATAATCGTCATATTCTTGCCGATACCAAATTCGCCTACGCCACCAATTGGAATAATCCGCACTGCCTCCGGATCTGGCCGAAGCGACTTCAGCTTTGCATTTGTCACTTGCTCACCACCGTAGCCATTATAACGCGACTTATTGACCGGGATCCCGATAATATGTTGTGTTGCCTGCGCATTCACATCAGCCGACAGCATCCTTTGATGATGCATCATATCGCCTTTTTTGGCCGATACCGACAAATTCACCTTGCGCTTCTCAGCCTCAGCTTTTTGTTTCTGCTTCTTAGATGATGCCTGATTCTGAGTCTCTACATTCTTGGCTTTCTTAGTTTTCTTCGGAGTAGTTTTAGCCGTTGGCTTCACCAAGTCCGCATCTTTACCGCCAGGCTGAAAATTCGCATTGAAATTCCTTTTCTGCGCTTCTTCAAACTGTTTCTTTATATCTGGTAACCTCTCCGCCCTTGATTTTAAGAGCCGAGCACGTCGCTCTTCTTCGTTTTTGTTCATAAGTTCCTTTTTATTACAAGTATTTTCGCTATCTCTATTATATCAAATTTCTTGCATTTTTTCAATACATTTGCTATAATTAATGTATACCATAATTGACCTACCCAAAAGGGTAGGCCGTTTTAATATATAACCGTTAACGGGTGGCTGAAATGTCTTTTCCGAAGGGCCTAAGACTTGGCCGAGCGGCCCGGAGCGGCCCGAGGAAAAGGCATTCAGACAGGACCCGTTAACAGATATAAAAGAAAGGATAAGTATGGAAAACCTAGACTTGAAGCAAATGTCCGCTATGGTTGACATTATTGCTGAAGAAAAGGGTCTCCCAAAAGAGACTGTTCTTGGCGTCATCGAGCAAGCTATCGCTGCTGCTTGGCGTAAAGAAAATGGTGATCGCGACATGAATGTCCGCGCCACTCTCAATACTAACACTGGCGCTGCTGATATTTACGTCGCACGCGAAGTCATCGAAGACGGACTTGCTTACAATCCAGCTACCGAGATTCCACAGGCTGAAGCCGGTGAGGGCAAGGAGCTGGGCGACATCGTCGAAGAGCATCACGTAGTGAATAATTTTGGTCGCGTAGCCGCACAGACAGCCAAACAAGTCGTCATTCAGCGCTTACGCGAAGCCGAGAACAACGCCGTTCTTACGGAATATGAAGATAAGATTGGCACCGTTGTCACCGGCCTCGTCACCCGCGTCGAGCCACGTCTGGTACGTATTGATCTTGGCCGCGCCAATGGTATTATGCCCCGCTCTGAGCAAATCGAAGGCGAGTATTACACCGTAGGTGGCCGCATCAAGGTCTACATCAAGAAAATCGAACGCGACGATCGCGGCGCACAACTCGTGCTTTCCCGTGGTTGTCCAGAATTTGTCGAGTATCTATTCCGTCAGGAAGTACCAGAAATCGACAACGGCACCGTCTCGATCAAAGGTATCGCTCGTGAAGCTGGCCGCCGCACCAAGATGGCAGTCATTTCCAATGTCTCCGGTATCGATCCTGTTGGTACCTTCGTAGGTAGCCGTGGCGTTCGCGTCCAAGCCGTCATGAACGAAATTGGCGACAAAGAGAAAATTGATATCGTCACTTGGAGCGACAACCCATCTGAATATATCCGCGAAGCCCTTTCTCCAGCTGAAGTCAACAAGGTTGAGATTCTTCCTCTTGAAGAAACCTCTAGTGAAGCCGAAAAATCTAATAAGCCAGCTCGTCAGACTGCGATTGTCTATGTAAGCGAAGAGCAGCAATCCATCGCAATTGGTAAGCAAGGTCAGAATGTCCGCTTGGCCAGCAAGCTTACCGGCTATGAACTCAATATCGAACTCGTCAAGTCTTCCAGCAAAAAGAAGAAAAAGAATGTCGAAGATTCTCTTCTAGGCGCACTTGAAGAGGCAGACACGGTAGAAGAGACCATAGAAGAACCCGCAGAAGTCACAGAATCTGCAGAGACTACGAAAGCTGCAGAAGGTGCAGAAAATGTAGATGCCGCAGAGGCGACAACTGAAACTACAGAAGAAAACACGGAAGCTTCCGAGGAATAACAAAAAGTCGGCCCTTGAGCCGACTTTTTGCTACCTACAATCAGAC
Organism: uncultured Candidatus Saccharibacteria bacterium; assembly: GCA_964652665.1. Taxonomy (GTDB): domain Bacteria; phylum Patescibacteriota; class Saccharimonadia; order Saccharimonadales; family Saccharimonadaceae; genus Nanosyncoccus. Next base: position 416 of record CAZZAI010000031.1, on the reverse strand, counting down.
CACGAGTCGTGTCAGAACAGGTACAGTACAAGGAAGGAGGAGTAGCGGAACGACCTTTTTTGCGCAGCAAAAAACCATGAAACAAAAAATGAACCGGAATTCACTTTCGGTTCATTTTTCAAAATAATTCTCTTGCTGGACTTCTCTTTTAAAGAGAAGTCCACAGCATAATTTGGCACCTTCCTAGTTTCCCGCATAGCAGTATAATCGGCACTACTGGGCTTGACTTCTGTGTTCGGAATGAGAACAGGTATTACCCCAGCGTTATGGGCACCAAACTGAATCAACAAGGACGTCTTATTGATTCTATTGATGTCCATAAAAGGTGAAACGAATTAAGTTTTTAAGACGTCACGGCACTGAATCCAGCACCGATTGCTAGTTACGTCTTCCAAGTTGGGACACCGGTTTTTGAT
>CAZZAI010000030.1:0-11378 GCA_964652665.1 uncultured Candidatus Saccharibacteria bacterium | reverse complement strand
TGCTTCGGCTGTACATGTGCGGCAAGACCAAGCTCTGCTCCAATTCCGCGCTGGTCTCCTCACGCCACGATAATTTTTACAACATTTCACCCAATCCTTCGACAAATACAGTGTTGTCTCCGGATGGGGAAATGTTGTAAAAATTATATGGGTTCGTCAAAGGCGCAGAATTGGAGCAGATGCTTGGTCTCGGAAATGTTCTCGGCTAAGATTTTGCGATACAACGGATGGAACGGCCTATTTTACGATAGTATTCGCTTGCGGAATTGATGCTAGACGAGTTAAGGTAAAGGTTGTAAGCGTAACTACCTGAATTGGAGGTGGAAGACCAGAAATTACCATACGAACCGCCATTGTAGAATATCGAATTGTCGTATACGCCAGCAAGGAGGAAGTTTGGCACGGTATTTGGACCTGCGTTGTTGTAGAAGGTGCTAGAATTTTGAGAGTAATTAGACTCAAGATTTGCGCCATATGCCTTGGCAAGAGCATAGAAATCACCAGTCTTCCAATTGCCGTCAATCTGTGCGTCCGCGTTACTCGTAGTGGCTGTTGGCAATCTCCAGCCTTTCGGACAAATACTGCCAGAGGCATTATAGCCATTTTCGGTTACATTCGCGCCAGTACCGGCTGTGGCGGCGAGGTAGGAGTAGTAACTGCCGCAGGGGATGTTCTGACCGGACGCGCCACAGTTGGTTTTGTTGCCAGAATTAAAGACGTAAGCTGTGGCATTATCGCTAAATTGCGTGGAGTCGGTGAGATTGTTGTCATTTGCGTTCTTGATAGCGGAAGCTGGTAAGGTGTAGCTCTCAGTCACGTTGGAATCGTCTGGGGTTATGGTGGTGCCACCGGCGAGATTTAGGTTCTCCACCATCCAGTATTTACCATCGGCGAGTTTGGCGATTTTGTAGGATTGGTTGTCACGCTTGTCGTAAGCAACGAAAGTATTGCCAACATTGGGTAGTAGGTCTGCAATCATGGATGGGGTGAGGTCTTGCATGTAGACTTTTTGGTTAGAATCAGCGAAGTTGGGGTGGACGAGAGTATATTTTACCTGTCCAGTATAAGTATCGGCAGCTTGATAAGGAATCACGCCTACTGCATAGGTAGTAGAAATCTTAGAGAAGCCAGTAAGGCTAATGTTGTTTGTAAAAGTAGCAACTTTGGTATTGTGACTTGGAATCTTGTGGTTAGAGGCGAAGGAACCTTCAGAGTCGGAGACGATGGTCGGGACAAATTCACTAGAGACAGCGGAGAGGCGCATCGCCCATTGAGACTGACTGACTGGATTACCACTTGTCTCTGGGATGTCGGTACCGGTAGGGATGATTTCGCCAGTAGTGGTGCCGGTCAGATTAGTGTTACCTTCGGTTCCATTACCATAGCCTACGGCATAAATACTATAACCATTAATATCATTACAAGCAACAGAGATGGTAGATTCACCAATATTTTGGTCTACCATACCGCCGACGAGCTCGACAGAGTGGCTATCAGCACCAGAGATAGTCATAGCACAAGATTCGGAGACTTTGACAGAAGCGGAGACGCTGTTCTGGTCTAGAGCGGTGGAAGTGTGGGAAGACAGGACGCTGGCGGACGCAATGGTAAGAAATGTAGTGATCAGAAGTGGCAAGAAGATGCGTGCTTCTTTTATGATTTGTTTGGTGTTGGTTTGATGTATGACTTTTAGCATGTTACCTCGCTTTATTACACTCGCGGGGTCGGTCAAAAAAATGGAACCGACGCCCGTGGGTGATTTTAGCGAATCAGTACTTTCTTTCATAATCAGTCATACGACTAATAACTCAGAAAACACATGCCCACTGGCGCCGGTTTCATCTCTGAGTTTTTGATTTATGAACGATGATTCGATTTGATTCGTAAAGTACTGATTCGCTAAAATTTATTAATGTATTTCCATTATAATACACATGAAAAAAATATGCAAGTGGTTTACATAAAAATTTTACAACAAAGCGAAAGGGGTGGCCTTGTACTAATAAATGGTCACCCCTGGTGAATTATAATGTTTCGGCGAGGCGTGAAGAGAGCTCGTCGGCGAGGGCGGTGATGGCTGCGAGGTCGTCACCCCACATAGTGATGCGGATGAGTGGCTCGGTGCCGGAAGGGCGGACGAGAAGACGGCCGTGAATGGGTTTTAGCTTTTCATCGTATTCGAGGAGGAGGGTGCGGGCGGCGTCCTTCGACTTCAAAGCTGATTTCTGCTCGGGAGTGGCGGGGAGGTTCACGATGGCTTGAGGAGATTTTTCGTAGATGCTGGTGAGGTCGTGGAGGGAAGTCTTGGTCTCGGAGACGACTTTCGCTACCATGAGGGAAGTGAGCATGCCGTCTCCAGCGGGTTCACCCGGCAAGATGATGTGGCCGACTTGCTCGCCGCCGAGTTTGATATTGTGAAGCGCCATGGCTTCGGCGACGTTGGAATCGCCGACGGCGGTGATTTCGGTGGCGATGTTGTGTGCGGCGGCCCAGTTTAATAAGCCTTGATTTGCCATGACGGTGACAGCGATGCTATCGAGATTCCAATAGTTTGCGAGGATGGCGATGATTTGGTCGCCATCGATGACTTCACCTTCGTGGTCTACGAGGAGGGTGCGGTCGCCGTCACCGTCGTAAGCGACGCCGAAGTCGAGATGCTCGGAAGTGACGAGATGGGTGAGGTCCTCGAGGTGTGTGGAGCCGCAGGCGTGGTTAATGCCGGTGCCGTAGGTGGGGTCGGCGTGAATAAGACGGACTCTCGCGCCAAGTTTTTTGTAGATAGAGTCGGCGATGACGGAGACGGCGCCGTTTGCGCAGTCCATGCCGATATGAAGACCGGAGAGGTCGGTGGTGCCGAGGTAGTTTAAGACGTGCTCGGCATAAAGATGGACAGCTTCGTCGTGGAGGTCGGCGCGGTCGGTGGTAGCGACGGGAGAAATAGTCTCGTGGGATTCGATGGCGCGTTCGATAGCTTCGACGCCTGGAGTGGTGAGTTTGATGCCAGAGTGTGGGCCGCGTTCGAAAATCTTGATGCCGTTGTCGGTGTAGGGGTTGTGTGAGGCGGTGACGTCGATGGCGAAGTCAAAGCCCATTTCGTAGAAACAGTAATTGATGGCGGGGGTGGGGAGGACGCCGACAGAGGCGTATTCGAACCCGACGGATTCGAGGGCGATTTCGAGGTCGCGAAGAATCCACTCGGAGGACTCGCGGGTGTCGCTGCCGATGAGGACTTTGTGGTCAGTACTAGCGTAGTCGGCGAGGCCGGCGACGATGGAGTTTAAGAACTCCGGGGTGAATTTGTCGGCGGGCTGACGGATGCCGTCGGTGCCAAAATATGTCATTATTTTCTCATTTCGATAGTGATTCTTAAGTTGTGCTCTTCAGACACGGAGTCGCTCGCGCCCGTCTAGCTCTTGGCAGACATCGCTGCCTCGCTCGGAAAGCCTAGCAAGCTCGGCTTTCTCTCGCTTCGTTGCGTTGTCGTTACGGGGCTCGCGCTCCTTCCACCTCGCTCGTAAGCTCCGGAGAGTCTTCAGAGTACAACTTAAGAATCACTTTGATAGTAAGTATAGCGTCGTCCAATGTGGACCCGCGGGAGAGGTCGGCGAGGGGCATCGTGAAGCCTTGGATGATGGGGCCGGCGACGGTGAAACCGCCGAAACGCTCGAGGGCTTTGTAAAGGATGTTGCCAGAGTTGAGGTCGGGGACGATAAGAACATTGGCGCGGCCTTGTAATGGGCTCGTAGGTGTCTTTTTCGCGGCGACTTCGGGGGAGATGGCGGCATCGAGCTGCATTTCGCCGTCGATAAGCCAGTCGGGGTGGTTGGCGCGGACGTGATTAAGCGCGAGCTGGAATTTGTCAAGGTCGGGGTTCTTGCCGCCGGAGCCGTAGGTAGAGTAAGAGAGGAGGGCGATGCGGGGTTGCTCGTCATAATAGACCTCGTATGTTCTTGCGGAGTCTTCGATGAGGGTGAGGTATTGGTCGGGGGTGGGCTGTTTATTAACGCCGCCGTCGGCGAGGACGAGATGAGTCAAAGTGCCATCCGGCTCGGTGCGCTCGGCGACGAAGCAACTAGAAAAGTATTTGGACGCAAGTGGGAGATGGTCCTTGTAAGCGAGGAGAACGTCGCGCGAGGGGTAATCAAGGCCGGAAATCATCGAATCGGCGAGAGTGATGCGGACGTAATTGGCGGCTTCGTCGAGGCGGCGAGCGGTGATCCATTTGATATCGGGGAAATGGTCGGCGGCGGCGCGGGCGATGGGGTTCGAGTCTAGTTCAGGGAAAACAATCTTCATGAGGTAATTATAGCATATTTTGGTGAAAATGCTTCGCTAATGTCATAAATATTGAGTGTGTCGATGCGTGATTAGTTCAGGACGGCGATGGAGATATTGAGCACAGCGGCGAAAGTACACCAGAGAAGGTAAGGGATGAGGCACCAGAATGCGCCTTTGGAGTTGCGGAAAGTCATAATGACGAGAGCGAGAATCATGCCCCACATGGCGAGGAGCCAGCCGAAAGCGAAGTAGCGGAGGCCGAAGCGGAAGAAGAGTAGTGTCCACCAGAAGTTGAAAAAGAGCTGGAGGAAGTAGAGAATAAGCTCGGCGCGACGCCAGTTACGTTCTTTTCTCGTGCGAGGGATTTGACGCCAGATAAGGAAAGAAGCGATGCCCATGAGGACGTAAAGCAGAGTCCAGGCGACTGGGAAGAGCCAAGCCGGTGGAGCGAAAGGAGGCTGGTTCAGCATACCGAATGAGTCCATGATGTCGCGTGTCAGGGCTGAAGCGATGAAACCGATAGCGACTGGAAGCGCAATGAGACCGATAGCGGCCCAGATTTGTTGAGTCTTAGTGAGCTTACGACTCGAGACGGTGATAGACTTGGTAGTCTTAGTAGTGCGACTATAACGACCGATTTGAATTTGAGTAGTTGTCTTTTTGGTCTTGGTTTTTGGTTTGTCGAATTTTTGTGTTTTGGTAGATTTGATTGGTTTGGTAGATTTGCCCGCCATTTTGAATCCTTGTTAGTTGTCCTTATTATAGCATAAACGTAATAAAAATGGAAGAAAAAAGCGGCATTTTTCGCGATATGTAATACCGCGAAAAATTGGTGCGGAACTTTTTGCTATAAGTTGCGTTTCTGCTCTTGAAAAGTTCCGCGACAGGGGGTATAATAGGCTTATGGAATATTTGAATGTACAAGAAATAGCGGAAAAATGGGGTATATCGGAGCGGGCGGTGCGTAAATATTGCGCCGCTGGGCGTGTAGAGGGGGCGGTGTCTCAAGACGGGGCTTGGATGATACCGGCGGAGGCCGCGAAGCCGGAGCGAGTGCGAGTGGATAAGGAATTGACGTTGCTCGAAGTGCTACGGCGCGAAGATAGGCTGAGGCTAAAGGGTGGGATATATCACAAGGTGCAGGTGGAGCTCACGTATAATTCGAACCATATCGAGGGCAGTCGGCTCACGGAGGATCAGACACGGTATATCTACGAAACGAATACTATCGGAGCGCTTGCGAAATATGAGGGGGTGCGGGTCGATGATGTGGTGGAGACGGCGAACCATTTTCGTTGTATAGATTACATTATCGAGAACGCAAACCGGCGGCTAAGCGAGCGGATGATTAAGAAGCTGCATTTTATCCTGAAAAATGGCACGAGTGATTCGCTCAATGATTGGTTCAATGTGGGTGGCTACAAGAAACTGCCAAATGAAGTGGGCGGGATGGAGACGACGGCGCCGGAACTAGTCGGGAAAGAAATGCAAAAGCTCATCAAAAAGTACCGCGCGAGGAAAGTATTGGATCTCAGGGATTTGCTGAATTTTCACTATGAGTTCGAACGGATTCATCCGTTCCAAGATGGGAATGGGCGAGTGGGGAGATTGATACTATTTAAGGAGTGCCTGAGACTGAACATCGTGCCGTTTATTATTGACGAAGATATGAAAATGTTTTATTACCGGGGACTCAAGGAGTGGCGGAGCATGCCTGGGTATCTGATGGATACGTGCCTCGCGGCGCAGGATAAGTTCGTGAAGTATTTGGAGTATTATAGGATAGAGCCGGGGAAGAGGGGATAGGTGTCTACTTTTTTGGGATTCATTGCATTTAAGGGTACAGTTCAGTACAGTTCATATTAGGATTTAGCCACGCAGCGGACTGCAAACCCTGAGTATGTATGTCCTATACCGCTAAATACAGTAGCAGAAGAATTATCAAAGGATATATCATACGCAACTCCCCTTCGATACATAGTTGAGGACCAATAATAACCTTTAGATCCTGAAAACGTAAGTGACGTAGCGTAAGGCGGTTCACTATACATATAATATCCAGAATATACGCCACGCCATGGACTAGCGGTGAGGGTTGCACCGGAACTATAACTATTAATTAAGCTACTATATTCATTTTGGGTTGGCAATCTCCACCCTTTTGGACAAATATCTACACTAGAGTTACCAGACATGTTATATGTTCCCCAGTGAGCAGTGGCGGTATAAAAAGAATAGTAAGAATAGCAGGGACTGTTACTAGAGCAAGTTGTCTTGCCGGAATTATACACATAGTCGGTGTCGTATGAACCGAATGTCCTATTAGTTGATGAAGCTGGTAGAGTAAAGCTAGTGGTAAGGTTAGTATCCGAACTGGTGAGCGTAGTGCCGCCTGGGAGGTCTAGGTTTCTCGTCATCCAGCAGAGTGAGCCAATTTTCGCGGTAGTATAGACGATACTTTTATATGCTGCTGTACCACGATTATCATACATGTTTTGCCCGCAATTAGCACTCGTGGCACTCTGAAATGCAATTACACTACTCTTCCCATCCGCATAAATTGTACTAGCACCTTTTGGCATAGTGTAGGTAGTGGAAGCGCTAGAAGTACTACCAAATGAGCCTGTAGAACCACTAGATACACTCCAGCCAGTAAATTCAGAGTTAGTATCTGCAGTTGCCGAGATAGATACACTCTGCCCCCATCTATAAGTACCGGCACCGGATACGCTACTGATATAGGTAGTGTTTCTGTTTATAGTCAGGGCGTAGGTATTTCTAGGAAGGTCTAGACTTAGTGTAGCTGCAGCTGTAATAGTAGTACTAGTAGATTTGGTTTGGTAGTCGGTATACGATTGGCTGTAGGAACAAGTAGCACCATATCTGATAGTTTCACCAGTTACACTAGTATAGCTATTTGGATACGTACCGTCAGCATTTTGTAACCTATATTGTTTAGAACAAGCATAAGTATTCCTATCTACACTGACAGTAGTATCTATATTACTTGAGATGCTAGTGGAATAACTAGCAGCTTTATAAGTAGCATCAGAGTTTCTAGACCATGAGCAGGCTTGTTCGTAGCGAAGAGTACTGTTTACTACATTGGTTGCGGTACCGTAAGTGCCATCTGCATTTTGGTATTTAGCGGCAATTTTACAGGAAAAAGTATTTCTATATAGGCTTACTTGTACTGTAATACCATTCGTACTATTCATAGTAGCAGAGTTAGTGGCAGCGGAACCATTAGTACCATTCTCACTTCCTTTATAGTTGGTGACAGACTTAGAGTAGGAACAGGTGCTGTTGTATGCTACTTGTTCGGTAGTATCGGTAGTGTAGTTACCCCAACTACCATCAGCATTCTGAAGACGGTATTGTTTGGTACAAGTATATTTGTTGGCTGTCCAGACGGCAGTGAGTGTGGCAGTATTACTGGCTTTGTTAGCGGTTCTGTCTATACCGAAGCTAGCACCAGGGTTATATTCTGTACCAGTACAGACGGTACCATTACTAGACACTGTGCCGAGACACCATGATTTGAAGCTATAGCCGGTTCTAGTGGGAGTAGATGATGTAATATTAATGCTTGTGGTAGTAATACTGTCCGATGATTGGACGGCTGGGATGTTGGCGACGGTGGAGTCGCCAGAGTTATCAGCATAGGTGATGCTGTAAGCTACTGGATTTGCTACATACATGAGCTTATAGTTGCTACTAGAGTAGGTGCCACTGGCGTTGGTATAGTCAGCTCTAGCACCAAGGGCGATGGTGTAGGATTTCGCGGTGGAGTTAGCAGTAGAAGTTTCGTCTAGTGTAGAGGCGGTAGTGGTGGGAGATTGGAGGTAGTTAGAGTTAGCTGCTGAGTTGTAGTAGTTTGGCTTGTAACCCCACTTATTATTGTAGGCAGTAGTATTGAAGGTGAATTCGTCTATTGGACTTGAGATAGAAGAGAGCGTACCACCATTACCATTAGACAAAGTAGAAGTATTAGCATTAGATGCAATAGTTAAGGTATAGCCAGTGAAGTTGGTAGTAGAAATACTAAAGGCTGCTCTAGTATCAGTAGTACCATTAGTACCGTCTGTACTACTAGCAAAAGTACCATTCTCACTGGTGACAGTAAGATCTACACTAGCAGTAGAACGGGTAGCAGTGAAAGTAATACTAGAATCTTTGGCAGTACCAGCTGCAGCCTCAGTGTCTTCTGTCCTAGTGACATTGTAGAGAGGGACAAATGTTGCTAGTAACAGAAGACCGAGAGAAAAGAGAGATGCGGAACCAAGAATACGAATTCTGCGGAAGTTTTTGATATAGTTCCGGGTAGTATTAAAACTGCGAACAGAAGTGGAGACAGAAGAACGGGAATAGGAACTGGAAGTAGAAGTAGAAGTAGAACTAGAATCAGAATTATTGGTACGACTTCGCCATGGTAGTTTACCACTTGCTTTCTTAATTAATGAATAAAGGCTTAAGAATAGCCCATGGCGAAGTACGAAATGTGTGACACAAGAAGAATCACCATTCAGATGTTTCTCGGACACGGAGTCAGAGAAAGCCACTTGTAAAGTGCTCTTCGGACACGGAGTCCCCGCCGCCCGCCGTCGCTGGGGGCGGGGCTCCTTCTGTCTCGTCGTAACTCCGACAGATTCCTCAGAACACTTTACTAGTGGCTTTCTGATTAAGTTCTTAAAATGATTTTTTAGTTTTTGTATGGCCTTCATGGTAGTCCTCTCGTTCCTCTCTTTGCGACCGTAGCGAAGTGCCATATACTATGATATTCATCACAGAAAAGGCACCGCGAGTTGCAATCCGCGGTATCAAGTGAAAAAATCATTTGACGGCCTGGACTCGTGGTGCCTTTACTGCCTTCAAAAGTTTTTTCACTAATTATTACAAACTATATAAAACCGCGGATTGCATTTTGGGTCTTAATTTACTGTTTGTAATTCCATTGTAACATAAAAATATATATTTTCACAAAAAAAGTTGTGGAAAACTTTGTTTTGTAGTAAAATGTTTGATATATGTTTGGGTATGCGGATGAATCTGGTGAGCCGGGCGTGAAGAAAAGCGATCATGATTACTTTGTGTTTTGTATAGTATTGTTTAAGGACAGACTGGCGGCAGAGAAATGTTCGAATAAAATTGACGAGTTTCGACAAAAAATGGGGTTGCCAGATGGCTATGAATTGCATTTTAGTAATAACCCAAAAAATGTTAAGGCTGAGTTTGTTAAATTTTTAAAGAAAATAGATTTCGAATTTCTTTCTATTTCGATAAAGAAGACCAGCCACAGGAACGATGCTTCATATATGGGTATGGCGGAGTTGGTGCTTGAGATTTTGAATAGGAAGCATATAGCGGTAAATATTGAGATGGACAAGAACCCCGGGTTATATAGGGAATTGCGCAAAAAGAAGAAAGTATATGACACGGACGTTCATTTTGCTGAAAAAGAATCCCGTGGCAATAATTTGATTCAATTGGCGGACTATGTGACTGCGCTGAGGGCTAGAATATTAAAATATCCGCAAAAATCTGGAACGGTGGAGATGTATGGCGGAATTTCGAAGAAAGTTGTGGGCATTGTTGAAATATAAAAGTTCAGATATGACGAAAGGACCTTGCGGTCCTTCCGACGACACCTGCATGCAACATATTGCATGCTACAACGGTGAACGTTGCTTGCCAGTGCCGAGTTTATGATTTGATTATAGCAAATGGAAGGCGAGAAGTCAAGATAAAAATGTGCCCCGGAGGGCACATTTTTGTGTGAGGTGGGTGTGGGATTATTTGTCGACCACTTCGCCTTCGACGGCTTCGTCAGAAGAGCCAGAGGCAGAACTACCAGCGTCAGACTTGGACTCATCCTTGGCGGCCTCTTGGTACATCTTGGCGCCGATAGGCATGATTTTGTCAGAAAGTTCCTTGGCGGCAGCTTCCAGTTTGTCTTTGTCGGCGGATTCGTCGGCGAGGACTTTTTTGGCTTCTTCGACTGCGGCTTTGATGGTGTCTTTGTCGGCGTCGGAAATCTTATCCTTATATTCATCGGGCATCTTTTCGGCCTGGTAGATGGCGTTCTCGAGATGGTTGCGCTGTTCGATGGTTTCGCGTTTTTTCTTGTCTTCGTCGGCATACATCTCGGCCTCTTTTTGGGCTTTCTCGATGTCTTCCTTGCTCATGTTGCTGGAGTTTTGGATGGTGATCGACTGCTCTTTGCCGGTGCCTTTGTCCTTGGCGGTGACGTTTAGGATGCCGTTTGCGTCAAGGTTGAAGGTGACTTCAATCTGTGGGATACCACGAGGAGCGGGCGCGATGCCGTCCAAGATGAAGCGACCGAGAGATTTGTTGTCCTTGGCGAATTCGCGCTCGCCTTGGAGGACGTGAATCTCGACCTGAGGTTGGTTGTCTGAGGCGGTAGAGAAAACTTGCGACTTGGATGTCGGGATAGTGGTATTGCGGTCGATGAGTGGGGTGCGGACGCCGCCCATGGTCTCGATACCGAGGGTGAGCGGGGTGACGTCGAGGAGAACGATGTCCTTGAAATCGCCTTGCATGGAGCCGATTTGGACGGCGGCGCCGAGGGCGACGACTTCGTCAGGATTCACACCTTGCATTGGGTCCTTGCCAAAGATGGACTTGACCTTCTCGACGACGGCTGGCATACGGGTCATACCGCCGACCATGACGACCTCGTTGATGTCGCTGGTCTTGAGCTTGGCATCGGCGAGAGCTTTCTCAACCGGAGAAGCGAGGCGGTCAAGAAGTGGAGAAACGAGCTCTTCGAGCTTGGCGCGGGTCAGGGTGTATTCGAAATGCTTCGGGCCGTCGGCGTCAGCAGAAAGGAACGGGAGGTTGATGTCGGTCGAGGTGCTAGAGGAGAGCTCCTTTTTGGCTTTCTCGGCTTCGTCCTTGACGCGCTGCATAGCGGCAGCATCCTTGGTGATGTCGATGCCGGATTCCTGCTTGAACTGGTCGACGAGGTAGTTTACGAGGATGTTGTCGAAATCTTCGCCGCCGAGGTGGGTATCACCGTTGGTGGACAGAACTTCGAACACGCCGTCGCCGATATCGAGGATGGAAACATCGAAAGTACC